>DATBFI010000250.1:0-3725 GCA_036558585.1 Chitinophagaceae bacterium | reverse complement strand
GAGGGAATAAATTATTTACTGGTTACTTATTTTATACTCGCCTCCTTTATAACAGCATGGTTTATATTTTATAATTTCAGGAAGAACATTTCGTAGTTGCTGCTCTTCATCCCTTCCAATCTTGCATTTCCGTCATTTTTAAAATGGAGAATGGTATCAAAAATTTTATCGCATTATTTATTTGTTATACACATTTTATCAAGATTTGGAAGGAAATTTTTAAATAATTTTCCGTTTTCAGAAAAAAAATCAAAAAAAGTGGCATGATTTTTATTACTTTTACACCAGTTTTTTAAGGGTTTAGGGTTGAAAAAAGGGGCAACGGTTCTCCGCCGCCCCTATTTTATTTATATAATTCCATACAAGCTGTTTCCTTTACTGAATAATTTATCGATGCGTTTTTCTATAAGTTCATCCTTTTCAAGAATTGGTGCCTGATGTGGTTTTATACGTGCGTCAATAACAAGTGAACCGTTACAGCCCCAGTGTTTGAAACTATAAAAACTATCAATGCCATAAATGTCGTTTGATGGATTACAACGCGTAAAAGTTACCCATAGAAAATTGCGCAGGTCTTTGGCCGTGAACTCACTATCATCGCATAATATTATTAAAGGAAGTTCAACAAGCGTTTCAAGTTCAGGAAGTAATTGCTGATTCAGCATATCAAACTCTTTAAGGGCTGCACTATATGATTGAAACTTAGGCGCGGAGAGCGACACGATACCAGGCATTACAAGTTGCGAATTTGTAAAATTGTGGAGCTTTCTTACCGAAGGCGGAATTTCTTTGCATAATTTTCTTTTTACGTCCCCATAAACAGCAAATATAACTTTGCTTCCCCGGTTCAGGGAAGTGCCTGAATAATCTAAAGTGTCGATTGTTGTATTAGTTTGAAAATGAACATCTGTTTGATAATTAATTCTCTCAAAGATATGCTTAAAAAACCCCGGGATGTTTTTTGCGGAGAGCTGATTTGTTTCATCCGCTGTGATAAAAAGAAATTTCGCAAGACTTAACTGGCCGGTGCCTAAAATTCGGTTGGCTATGGTTAAAATTTCTGATGGTTGTTTTACCTGGAGATAAGGTGTATATCTTTCGCTTCCAATAGCAAGCAATAACGGGTGAACCCCTGCAGCATCAACAGCATGCACTTCCTTTAATCCCGGAATTTCTTTTTGAAGAACATCACCGGTTAGTTCGTGTATCAATTCTCCAAAACTTGTATCTTCCTGAGGTGGCCGACCTACAACAGTAAAAGGCCAAATTGCATTTTTTTTTGCATAAACGCTGTAAACATGCATAAGTGGAAAGGGATGTTTCAAACTGTAATAACCAAGATGATCGCCAAAAGGGCCTTCCGGTTTATTCTCTCCCGGATAAACTTGTCCTGTTATCACAAAATCAGCATCTGCACTTATACAAAAACTATCCTCATAAAAATATCTGAATCGTCTCCCTCCTAATATACCTGCAAAAGCTAACTCGCTCATGCCCTCAGGCAACGGCATTACGGCAGCGAGAGTATGAGAAGGTGGCCCTCCCACAAATACACTAACTTTTAAAGGCACTCCTTTTTTATTTGCAATAGTTTGATGCACACCAATTCCACGATGTATTTGATAATGCAATCCAATTTCGTTGTTTATTTTATATTCATTGCCTGTAAGTTGAATACGGTACATGCCAAGATTTGAGTTTGCAACACCGGGATGATCTGCATCTTCTGTATAAACCTGCGGTAGTGTAATAAACGCACCACCATCTTTTGGCCAATGCTTAATCAAAGGAAGGTCTGTTATATTTATTTTATTAGCCAATATCGGTTTACCGGAAGGATTTTTAAGCGGAATTGATTTTAACCCTGCAAAACCGGCATTAATATTTTTAAAGGGTTTTTTAAAAATTAGCGAAGGATTATTTCTTAATTCTATCAGTTTTTGAACTGATCGCAAAGTATCCCGAAAAATAAATTTACTGCGCTCGGTCGTACCAAAAATATTTGAAGCAGCCCTGAAAGAAGAGCCCTTTACATTTTCAAAAAGGAGGGCTGGTCCCTTTGCTTCATGAACACGCAAATGAATGGCTGCCATTTCAAGACAAGGGTCAACCTCTTCCTTTATTCTAACCAGGTGACCGTGTTTTTCAAGATCGGTCAAACATTGCTCGAGTGACGCATAAAGCATAAATTTAAGATTAGCAGGAGAAAAAAATTATACTTATTATACGGTAAATTTATGCATAAATGATGCTGCCAAGCCATGCTAATAAAGAACAGGGCGTGAAAGTCCATCATGAATGCCAGGTAGCAGCATGTTGTATGATCAAAAATATTGAGTGTATATTTTTATTGTAAAATTTTTTGAGGACAACCAGTTTGCTTTCTCATCTTTTTGGAATAGCCTGTACTTGATAGGCTTGCACCGCCCAGAGTAAATGATAGTTTAATTAAACAGAGATAGTAAGCGTCTTTGCGATTTGGATTGCCTCGTTGTAATTTATCACTGAATTGAAGGGGGTCACTTGTTTCGTCACTTCTAAAAGACATTTTTGCGGAAAGATCTCCTTTTTCGCTGCGCAGGATACTTGTATCAGCATAACCTACTTCACTTACATCATCAAGATAATCGGTAAATAATTTTCGGAAGCCTACTTCTGCGCTTATTATCACAGACTTTGAAATGGCGTATTTAACGCCGGCGCCAAAAGGAAGAGCAAATTGAGTTAGGTTATATACTTTTCGTGAAGGATATTCCGGCAGGCCCTGTCCTTCAGTACTTAATGGCCGCAGATAAACCTTGTCTCCGGCGGGAGAATAAGCATATGGATTAAAATGAAAAATTGCTGCACCACCAAACAGGTAGGGAGTAAAATGGTTAATGTCGGGTACATCGTTTAAGTTCGCTTCGAATGTTAAACTGCCCTCGCTGAGATTACTGTAAAAACTAAGGTTGCGCCTTCCAAGATCCGAATTGCTTTTAAAATCAGCAGCTGCTAATTTTCCAGTGGTAAATGCGGCAGAAATGTTGATGTATTTCGAAAGCTTGTAGGAAGCGCCTAAACTAAATGCTCTGTTAGCCTGGTCAAAGGTGAACAATTTGTCTTGTAAATCGCCACCATAATTGATCATACCGCCTCCGATGTTAAAAAATAATCGCTGCGCGTCTGTATTTCCTGTTGCAAAAAATGCCAAAGCTATTAGCGAAATTCGTTTCATAGGTGTATATCCTTGTATAAATTGGTAAAAAACAGGGTCGTACAAAATTCAAAAACGCATTCTGTGCGCAATTTGTTGTTATAGTCTTTGTCACAAGCGCCTTTTCAGAAAACAATAATCAATCCAATTTTTTTTACCGCTTGAATAACGAGCCTAAAGACGTGGCACAGGTATGTTCGAGTGTATTGTGCCATAGTCACTTTAAACTTGGAACATTAGCAACTAATTGTTTGGATAAGCAATGTTCATTAGATCTGTGCATTCAATTGGCATTTTTTTATAGTTACTTCGGCTGCAAGTTCAATCAGGCGAATAGTGTTATAGCCATGTTCAGGTTTTTCTCTGAGTGGTGCATTTTCCCGAATCGTTTTATAAAGATTTTGATAATAAAAACCATAATCGCCTTTGCGCGACGGGTATCGTTCTTTGATAACTTTTCCACCTGTTTCGGTATGCAGGAGACCAAATATTTCCTTCGGTTCACAACCCCATTTTTCAACCTCAGCAG
>DATBFI010000249.1:0-7500 GCA_036558585.1 Chitinophagaceae bacterium | reverse complement strand
TACAGCAGCGCTTTTTTCTTCATGATGAGCATTATCTGTAAATAAATGACCAGTATCATGAAACCATGCGGCCGTACATAATATTATCATATCTCTTTCACTTATGTGATAATGTTCCGCAATTTCCTTTGTTCTCTGAACCACGGTTTCGGTATGATTGAGATTGTGATAAACCAAATTTGGATTATGCACTTTCCCAAATAATCCAGTTACATAATTTTCTGTTTGTTTATAGAAATTATTATTGTTCATAAAATGGATTTAGAATATTATATTGAATTTGGTACCAAGCGAAAAATTAAATAACCGTTCTTCTTTGGAGTAAGCAAAAGTGAAAGAGATTAAAGCATAATTATATGCCGCATAATAAAATCCTCCCCCATATGAGTCATGCCATTTCTTTGAATCTTCTCCTTTCAGCCATACCCGTCCTAATTCATTAAAGCCTATAATACCTACCGGGCCGGGAAATACATATGACTTTGAATTAAAAAGTTTTACTCTCAATTCCAGGCTACTGTAAGCTAATGAATTCCCGGAAAACCTGTCCTTTCTAAACCCTCGTAAAAAGTTATTTGCTCCTAAATTAAGAGCCTGAAAATATTCATACTGCTTACTGAAAATATGACCCCCTCCCAGTTTTAATACTGCTACCACCCTGGCAGGATCACTTAAGGCTGCATGTACAATCATGTCTGAAGTCAGGCTGGTAAAGGTTTTGGCGGTTTTGCTCACACCTCCCAAACAGGTAAATTTAGTTATCCATTGAATTCCTCGTGTTGGCAGTAAAACATTATCAAGGTTATTGACAAGAACAGAAGCACTGCCACCGACATAGGTTTTCCTGGTATAAATATCATTTGAATCAAGACCAACAAGCGAAGGATCGCCCAAAATTTTGTATTTATTATCTTCATATTTATTCCAATAATGGTAAACAACAGGTCCTGCCATGATGTGTAATATCTCATTAATTCTCCTGCGAAAGATGGCATCAGTTTCCACATATTTATACCTCACTTTGTAATATGAAATGTCCTTTGCTGAATCTTTAATTGTTTCATTTCCGAGACCAAAAAAGTTATTAAGTACAGGATTAGCCAATTGAGAATTTACCAGGAGATCTGTTTTACCAAACACGTTATTAAATTCGCCCGTGTATCTTAACTGGTATGCTTTACTATTGAAAGCATATAAAGTAGACAATCTTTGTTCAGTAGCAAAAGGCACTTTCCTAAAGGCATATGTACGTTTTAATATTCCAATTCCAAGCATCAGATTATCTTCCTCATTATAACCAATATTTATCCGTGGAAATCTATAAAAATTATATTTAAAAGCAGTGGGTGAATAATCATTTATATGCGGGTCGGAGGACATCATGACCTTTGAGCGACTGCGGTTACTTATAAAATTTGTATCTGTATTCAAGTCGTAAATATAATTACGTACATGACCGTTAATATTGAATGTGTCTTTCCCTTTTCCTCCTATGATCCTAACTCTTATTTTTGAAGTGGCTGATTCATCAATATCGAACAGATCATTATCATTCAGGCCATATAAACGGATTTCTTTCGTTTCCCGATGAGAAAAAATGCGATTATACATGAGTGATGCAGTATCATTTTCATCTTTCCGCTTATAAACTTTTACGTCTAACTGTTCACCAACGCCGGTAACTTTAAAATATTCTTTTTTATTACTCCCCACTATATTTACTGCCTTTGAAAGAAAGTCATAATAACTGATCCCTTTTTTTGTAAGCTCTTCTCTCCTGCTCTCTAATTTTCGTATAATGGTTTTGCCATCTATTGTAACTATTTGCGGCGGCATTTTTTTAACCGCAGTATTTATTACATTGTTTGTAATTGCCTGTTGTACTGTATCGATTGTTTTTTTCCACTGCTCTTTGTTAAGTTCGTTTAGAAATGCACGGTCAAAATCACGGGCTGGCATATTTAACCAATTTATACTTGGAATATCTTCCCTGAACCCTTTTAATACCTGCAGCAGATTTCTTGTGACCATTTTCATCAGGAAACCATCAGAGTAAAAAAAAGCCTGGTCGCGGTCCTTTGGAATTGCGTAATACACTTTTCCTTTACCCGTATCATAAGTCGCCCATCGCCACTGATCAAAATGACGATCAAAATCAGCAACCAGCATATCTACAAGACGTGCCCTTAACACTTCTTCCTGGTCTACACGGTTGTCATTGTCCTCATACAATTTATCGATCGTTTTTGGTGTGCTTTTAGTATCGCTTCCATCCGGAGTTGGCTCCCTTTCTTCAAGCAGGCAAATAGTGTTGGCAAACTTTTGCCGGTAAATGCCAAAGGCAGGGTCATCCGGCACAAAATAATAAGTTGGAGAAGCCCCGATAACGTGCACGGCTTTTAATAGATCAGGAATAGCGAGGGCCGAATAAGGATGCGAAGCAGATATCATATCCTGCACAATATCCTGTGCAACTGTTCCTCTAAAATTTTCAGGAATAACTTTAGCAGGATCTTTATTGATTGTTCGCAATACCCATTCTCTGCCACTCTTATCTTCCAGCTGTAAAGACTTGGTTTGTTTACCGCCACCCAAACTTTTGATCTTGAAGCCGCCTTTCTCTTTACTTATATTAAATACCTTGAAAGATACAGGTGTTGCCCATTCCTTTCTATAATTATTACCAAGAAAAAATCTTTTAAGTGCCGAAGCCTTATCGTATTCTTCTCCTGCTGCAGCTTCTACACTATCTTTAAACGGTATAACATTTACAACTTTTCTTACTGTATCAGAAGAATCTATCGGTATCCTGGAAAAATTGGTCAGCGCATGGCTGTACGCATTTTTTACAGAGTCACCCTTAACAATATAAAATGCAACATCTACATTTTTATTTTTTGAAACTTCGAGTGTGGCAAATCCATTTTCAGGCGCACCAAATAATTCGTTCTTGTTTTTTGATACGCGGGTTTTATTTGTACCGCTGCCACTGATAATATAATAATAGCTGCTATCCTTTATCAGCTGAAGATTATGCTCATGGCCTGCAAGAAAAATTACATGGGGATATTTTTTTAGCATATCCTGCAAATCCTTTATCATATTTGCATAAGCGGGCTGCTTTAAATCCTGGGGAGTACCAAACACGCTTCTTGTAATAGGATATATTGAACCGATAACAGGCAATGGGATATAAAGATTTGGACGCAGATCCGTGAAGGGAAAAATATGTTGTTTCAGCGTGAAGTAACCACCGTGAATACCGTAGCTTTTAAAGGGATGATGACAGGCAAACAATATCAGCCTTTTTGAATTCCTTTCAAGAATATCATCAAGCTGATTTAAAACTTCTTCCTTTGTTTTATAAGGGCAATCAGACTCAATACCCGGTTTATCATAGGGATGTAACCACCACTGGCTGTCCATTAAAACAAGCACTACATCTTTACTTAAAGAAATTTCTACAGGGCCCGGGCATCCACCCTGCGGATAAAATTTTACATTATTGTTGGCCAAAAGATCAATATACAGCTGCTCTCTTACAATGGCGTTCCAGCCACCCGGTCCTTGTTTGTCCCAATCATGATTACCTGGTATAAAATAAACTTTCGCTTTTGTATTTGCGGCAATGGTAACCTGGGAATCAAGTACGCTCTTAGCCTGGCTGAAAGTTGGATACACATCATCAGGCAAACCATACCTGTATAAATTATCGCCTAAAAAAAGGATGGTGGTGTTGCTGTCAAGTTTAATATTATTCCTTACAGCATCCACAACAGGATGCTTACCATTTTGCAAGGCGCCCGCATCGCCGATCAAAACAAGACGAACCTGGATAGTATCTTTCTGTGCAAGGCAAAGGGAATGAAAAAAAAACAGCATCGGAAATATCATCTTTATATATTTCATCGGGCTTTGCTTTTAAGTTTAATTACTAAGATATCCGCAGGCCGTTCCTTACTTGCTTCATTTGATATCAATAGATCCCCTGAAGAAGTAAATGCTATTCCTTCCGGCTGCTGATATAAGGAGGGCGCTAAAGGATATACCCTCTTAACAATGCCATTTTTTGCTGCGATCACTAATGCCTTATTAATAGAAGAGAGAATAAATAAGTCGTTTGTCAAAGGATTAATTGCGGCGGCTGAAGGTTTAAACTTTATTTTTTTTAGATTCATCTGTTTGCTTATACTCTTTGCATCAATAACAAATGAAGCCGGCGTATAATGCTGCGCTGACGGATCAAATGACCATACACTTACATAATCTTTATTGTCACTTTTACAATCCTTGCAAATCAGATTTAATTGTCCCGACGTTTTATCAAAGTATAAAGTTTCAAATTCATTTTTCCCTTTATCAGGAAAGTCAAAATGCTTCACTTCCAAAGAATCATGATGATAAAATTTTAAACTCACAATATTGCCACTGCTGCTTAAAATATAAAATGTGCTGTCAACAAGTTGCACATCTTCATAATCCGCATTCTTTCCAAACCTCCACTTTTTGACAGATATTTTTTTATTCGGGTAAATTTTATACAGCCCTCCAGTTGCATCACTTATTGCAAATATGCTTGTGTCTTTCGCGTAATAAATTATTCCGGAGATCTCATCTAATTCGGAGGGCAAATTAATTTTTATGGGATGATTAAGATCATACACTGCCGGTGTTGGATAAACAGGCTGTTCACAAGCTGGTAAAGCAAATATTCCTCCGCATAGAATAAAACATAGTAATAATTTTTGTAAACCGGGCATATCATTTAACGGATTAAATTTTTGATTTGCAATCGGAAAAGATTTTTGTGTATTAAATAGTCAAATTTCTTGCCGTTAATCAGAAGGGTATTTTCAACTTTAATCAATTTTTTGCTATCCTCATTTTGCACAAACTCAGCTGTGTAGAAACTTCTCTACAACAAGCAATAATAATTTTATTTTCTTTCTGAAAGCAGCATTATTACTTTTTAGAAATGCGTGCTTCTTTGAAGTTTATTTTTTTGATTACCCTGAAGGATATTATTACCCAAACTATTCCGAGACAAAATCCGGCAATAACATCTGTAGCATAATGCATTTTAAGAACAATCCTGCTTATACCAATAGTAAAAGAAAATAATAAAAGTAAAATAGAAAATACCCATTTCCAAACCCGTGCTAATGTACTCTCCCAAATGAGATCAATCAACACACTGCAAAAAATAAATGAAGAAAGAGCATGCCCGCTGGGAAAACTGTAAGTAGTAGCGATACTTTTTATAAGAGGAAGATCAGGCCTTTGCCGGTGAAATAATTCCTTTAATCCAAACATTAACACGCTACTGCTTATCGAGATAATTAAAATATCAATACAATAACGGAATTCCTTTTTGATAAAAAAGTATACGACCAGAAGGATGTATGCAGGTAGCAGGAATAGAATAGAACCAAAAAAAGTAAAAAATTTCATCGCTTCAAGAAATCCTTCGCTTGAATAAGAAGAGAGATAAGCGAAAGCTCTTTTGTCAAACAGATCTTCGTTTTCATAAACTGCATGCGCGACTAATGCAAAAACAAATAAAGCTCCGATGAATAAAAAGGCAACTATAACAAACTCCAAAGAAATCAGGCCCACTATTTTTTGAATTCTGTTCTTCACATCTTTAAGTTTTAAGATAAAGTTTTCTCAACAAACCCAATGTCGCACAAAAAATAAAACAGATTAATTAATTACGCTAATCGTGTTTGCAAAAAATGTGCTTATTTAAATGAATAAGATTGTTTAAAACCTTTTGCCTGTTTTACCATAATCCCACGTTTAATATAAGCTTCTGTGTACCTTTAAAAAAAATATTATGCCTGTTTATGATACCCTCCTTGATGCTTTGAACGATTTAAAACAACGAGGCTATACAATAGATTTTAATCTTGCCTTTGACCATGTAAAAAGTAATGAAACAGGTGTCTGCCTGCTACCTTCACAATTCGAGATAACAGAATATTACCGCTTTGAAGGCATCAGCGATCCCGAAGATTCCTCTGTAATATTTGCAATTGAATCTAAAGATGGAACAATGAAAGGAGTATTGGTTAGTGCATATGGCGTATACAGCGAAGCCTGCAGTGAGGAAATGCTACAAAAATTAAGAGTGCATCATGCATAAACAACGCGCTATCAGCCGGACTGTTTTACTCTTATCATTGGTTAGTTTATTTACTGATATTTCAAGTGAAATGTTGTACCCTGTAATGCCATTGTATTTAAAAGAAATTGGCTTCACAGTGGCAGCAATTGGTGTACTTGAAGGTGTGGCAGAAGCCGTAGCTGGCTTAAGCAAAGGATATTTCGGTACATGGAGTGATAATATTGGTGTACGCATGCCCTTTGTTCGCTGGGGTTATGGATTAAGTGCCCTCAGCAAACCAATGATGGCTGCTTTTTCTTACGCATGGTGGATCTTTTTAGCAAGAACTATTGACAGAACCGGTAAAGGCTTGCGAACCGGTGCACGTGATGCAATACTTTCCGATGAAGCTACGCTTCAAATAAAAGCAACTGTTTTTGGATTTCACCGGTCCATGAATACTGCAGGCGCAATGATAGGGCCCTCTTTTGCGCTTTTGTTTTTATATTTCTATCCTGCCCGATATAAATCACTATTTGTGTGGGCTTTATTACCCGGCATTGTTGCTATATTTATTACCTTTCTTATTAAAGAAAAAAAATCAGCAGCAGTTAAGCATAAAGAATATCCTTCCTTCAAAGCTTTTTACCAATATTGGCTAAAAGCTCCTGCTGCTTATAAAAAATTGACGGGAGCATTACTTGCCTTTGCACTGTTTAACAGCAGTGATGTTTTGCTTCTCTTAAGAATAAAAGAAACCGGAAGAAGTGATAATACTTTGATCGCTGTGTATATTTTTTATAATGCAGTATATGCCATACTCGCCTACCCTGTCGGCATCCTGGCTGATAAAACTAGTTTGAAGAAAATTTTTACAATGGGGCTTTTGTTATTTGCCATTGTTTATGCAGGTATGTGTGTTGAAGGCAGCACCTATTGGTACCTGCTTTTGTTCTTTTTGTATGGAATATATGCAGCGGCAACTGAAGGCATTTCTAAGGCATGGATCACAAAATTAGTTGCGAAAGAAAAGGTTGCTACTGCAGTCGGTACTTATACAGGTTTTCAAAGCATTGCAACATTACTTGCAAGCAGCATTGCCGGCCTTTTATGGTTTTATTTCGGAGCTACGACCACTTTTATTTTATCGGCTATTGTTACATTGCTTGTACTAATATACATTTACTTCAAAACTGAATAATATGATACAACGCCGCAGGTTTTTACAATTGGGATCATTAGGAGTTGGGACATTTCTTTCAAATAAACTATTTGCCGGCGCACGTTTTTCAAATGGAAAAATGCCGCTTGTAATTTCTACGTGGGATGCAGGGATCAATGCAAATAAAGCTGCCTGGCAGGTTTTAAAAAATGGTGGTCGTGCATTAGATGCA
>DATBFI010000248.1:0-2495 GCA_036558585.1 Chitinophagaceae bacterium | reverse complement strand
CTTGGTGCTTCATCTCCGTAGCGACTTCTTGTTATGTTTTTTTGTTTAGCCATTTACTCCCAATGCCAAACAAGATGCCCGAGTAAAAAGAAAAAAATCAGAACCAGCGGAAAATCTTAATCTTCAATAGTTTAAAAAATTTTGGCATATTGCTTCGAAAGAAGTGAGCAATAAAAAACCCGTTCGAAATGAAAGGGTGTATTTTCAAAATGGAAAATGAGGACACGAAACTTATTTGAAGTACCTTTTCTAATTCTTTCATTATTTTTCCCTGGACTAATATTGTATTGCGAAATTATTTCAGTATGGACCTATTCACTATTATTACTTATCTCCTGGTGCTTTCAGCCATATTTGGTTATATCAATATTCGCTTTCTTAAACTGCCTGCTACAATTGGATTAATGATACTGGCGCTTGCTTTCTCCATACTTTTGATCCTTATCAATTACATAAACCCGGCAATTTTTAACACGGTAGAACACGCCATAGAACAAATAAATTTTTCCGATGTCGTTTTGAACGTGATGCTCAGCTTTCTTTTGTTTGCCGGTGCTATGCATACCGATAGCTCTTTAATGCGCAAAGAGCGGCGTTCAATTTTACTTTTCTCATTATGCAGCGTATTAATCTCAGCCATTGTAGTTGCCTTGCTATTATATGGTGTTATTTTACTTACAGGGTATAAATTCAGCTTCATTTATTGCTTATTGTTTGGTGTTCTGATATCCCCGACAGATCCCATAGCTGTGCTTGGTATTCTTACAAAAGCAAATGTTCCAAGAAGGATCGAGATAAATATTGTTGGGGAGTCTTTGTTTAACGATGGCATTGGTGTAGTAATATTTTTAATTATTCTTCAGATCATAAATGAAGGAGTGAACAATGTTTCTTTTGGCGAAGTTGTTCTTCTTTTTATCCGGCAAGCGATCGGGGGTCTTTTGTTTGGTCTTGTAATTGGTTATATCACTTTTATTTTATTAAAGCCAATTGATCATTACGAAACAGAGGTAATGATGACGATTGCAATGGTAATAGGTGGATATTATCTTGCAAATAAATTGCACGTATCAGGTCCGCTCGCTATTGTAGTTGCAGGCTTGTTTACCGGAAGCCGTATCAGGTATTATGCCATGAGCGATACAACCAGCTTATATCTGGATAAATTCTGGGAGTTAATCGATGTATTAATGAATGCTGTTCTGTTTGTCCTGATAGGGTTGCGATTAATGGTGCTTGATTATAAAAACATCTATTTGTTTACAGGCATTTTGGCAATACCAATCGTGTTGTTTGCTAGATATATCTCCATACGGATTCCTGTTTTATTATCAAAAAAATGGATTCGGCTTGATAAAAGAGGTCAACTGCTGATGACGTGGGGAGGTCTGCGTGGAGGACTGGCAATTGCAATGGCGTTGTCTATTTCAACTGAACATAAAGACATGATCGTTTTTATTACTTATATCGTTGTATTGTTCTCCATTCTTGTTCAAGGTTTAACGGTAGGCCGATTTGCAAGACGTTTATACAGTTCCTCATAGCAGTTATTGTATATTATACTCCTCTATTTTTCTGTAAAGTGTTGTCAACCCGATATTCAGCAATTTTGCTGCTTCTGTTTTATTTCCTTTTGTGTGGTTAAGCACCCGCTGAATATGAAGTTTCTCAATACTTGCCAGATCAAATGCAGATAAAGTTTGAGGCTTAAAATTTAGTGTTTGAAGTTCAAGGGGCAAACTGCTTACAGTTAATTGATCACTATTTTCCAGGATACAGGCTCTTTCAATAATGTTCTTCAGCTCACGAATATTTCCCTTCCAGTTGTGATTTTGTAGATGGTCAAGAAAATCTGTATGTATGGTTTGAATTTTTTTATTCAGCCTGTTTGCAAAGAACTCTACAAAATATTTTGTGAGTATCGGTATATCTTTTTTTCTTTCCCGTAAGGCCGGAAGTGTTATAGAAAATACATTAAGACGATAAAAAAGATCTTCGCGAAATTTTCCTTTGTTTACATCATCCTGTAAATCGCGGTTGGTTGCTGCAATAAACCGGACATTTACCCTGGTTGATTTTGTATCTCCAACTTTAATAAATTCATTTGTCTCGAGAACACGTAATAACTTACTTTGTAACTCAACAGGCATTTCACCGATTTCATCTAAGAATAAAGTTCCGCTATTGGCTTCTTCAATTAATCCCCTCTTATCTTTTGCTGCTCCCGTAAATGCACCTGCTTTATGACCGAATATCTCACTCTCAAGTAATTCTTTAGTAAAAGCACTACAGTTTAAAGCCATGAAAGAATGGTTCCTTCTTTTGCTTGCATTGTGAATAGCCTGCGCGAACACTTCTTTACCCGTACCTGTTTCTCCCAGCAACAGAACTGTAGCATCAGTAGGCGCTACTTTTTTTGCCAAATTAATTGCTTCCCCGATTAGAGGAGAATCGCCTAAAATATTTTCGAACCTGAATTGTCTGCCAACCTGCTG
>DATBFI010000247.1:0-6561 GCA_036558585.1 Chitinophagaceae bacterium | reverse complement strand
TACAGTTTTCTAAAGTACAAGTGTGCGACGCAACGGAAGTTTCATTCATGTACTAAAGCTCGGCTCATAAAAATCCTACAAGCTCACTCCCCTCTTCCATGGAATAAAATCATTTTGCCCGTGACGGACTGCGGCGCATTCGGTTTCGCCGCTGGCAACGCTGATAACATATTCGAGAATGCGTTCGCCTGCCTGCTGAATGGTTTCTTCGCCTTCGATGATGGTGCCCGTGTTGATGTCAATGATGTCGGGCATGCGGCGATACAATGCAGTGTTGCTCGAAAGTTTTACAACAGGCGCAACAGGATTGCCGGTGGGCGTGCCAAGACCCGTTGTGAACAAAACGATGTTCGCACCTGCGCCCACTTCTGCAGTGGTGCTCTCTACATCGCTACCGGGCGTGCACAAGAGATTGAGACCGGGCTTGCGGACTTTTTCGGGATAGTCGAGCACATCGGTAACGGGCGAAGTGCCGCCTTTCTTTGCAGCGCCCGCAGATTTTATTGCGTCGGTGATGAGACCATCTTTGATATTGCCGGGCGAAGGATTCATGTCGAAACCCGAGCCCACAGCTTTTGCTCTTTCGTTGTACGTAAGCATGAGCGAAGAAAAACGTTGCGCTGTTTCCGTATCAACACAACGGTCGCTGAGATTCTGTTCAACGCCGCAGAGCTCGGGAAACTCGCTAAGGATAACGGTTCCGCCCAACTCCACCAGCAAATCAGAAGTATAGCCAATTGCTGGATTTGCAGAGATACCGCTGAAACCATCGCTGCCACCGCATTCCAGACCAATGCAAAGTTTGCTCAACGGCGTCTGCCTTCTTTCGTTTTCATTCGCTATCATCAAACCCGCAAAAGTTTTTTTGATAGCCTGCGAGATCAACACATTTATCTCACCGATTTTTTGTTGCTCCAAAATATACAAAGGCTTATCGAAGTTGGGAGAACGTTTTGCAATTTCTTCTTCAAGCATTGCCACCTGCGCATTCTGACATCCGAGACTCAACACCGTTGCACCCGCAACATTCGGATGCGTGATGTATCCCGCAAGCAGCCCGCACAATGCCTGCGCATCTTGACGCGTGCCGCCGCAACCAAGTTCATGTGTAAGAAATTTTATACCGTCAACATTTTTGAACAAACGTTGCTGAGCAGTTTTCATCGCATCAACTTCAATGTCGGCATTAATAATTTCTTCAACGCTCTTGCCCGCTTTATACAGTTCAACCAGTTGCTGCGACTGCTTTTTATACGATTCATTTTTACCGTAGCCAAGGTCAGTCACCAGCGCCTGCTCAAGAATTTCCATGTTGCGGTTCTCGCAAAACACCATGGGGATCACAACCCAGTAATTCGACGTGCCCACGCTGCCATCGCTGCGATGATAACCGTTAAATGTGCGGTTCACAAATTTTGAAACGTCGGGTTTTATCCAATCGGTTTTTCGTTCAGCAATCGTAAATGAGCTTGCCGCATGTTTTACATTGCGTGTGCTGATCCAGCCACCTTTCGCAATATGCTCTTGTGCTTTGCCCACAAGAACGCCGTACATAATGATTTCATCACCCGGTTCAAAATCTTTCGCCGCAAATTTATGTTTGGCTGCAATGTTATCCTGCAGTTGAAATGCTTCGCCGTTGAAGTTGATGATTTCATTCTTCGCAAGATTGGTTAGCGCTACGATCACGTTATCGTTTGGATGAACTTTGAGAACACGTTGTTTCATAATTTACCTCGCCTCTCGGTCTCCTCTCCACCTCATCCGCCCTTCGGGCATCCCGCCACGGCGGGAAGAAGGAAAAAGGAAACGGAATCTTATGAGGAGAGGTCGAGCTTTGTTTATTAATGTATCTTTTGTACTAACAAATTATTTTTTCATTCTTATCATCACGCTTCAAATATGATTTTCTTTTTTGAAAATATATTTTTTATGTAATAAGCTTTTGAATGTTTACTCATCGCCTGTTTCCCCGGTTAACCGGGATCACCTCAGCGTTCTGAACGATGAGCAGCTGTAGCGCTCATGTTCGAAATCGCTGATAATTTTTTATACTTAGTCATTTATAAATTTTCATAACTACCTTCTTAATTTGTTTTCACTCTTAATTTCTTACTCTCCATTTACTTTCTTTTGATATACAGCACTTTTCTTTCATTCGCCTTGATTAAGCTGTAGTGCTACTGTGACTTCAACTGTTACGCCTTGATGTCGATTCGAACTTCTTCTGTTAATCGAATATTCTCCACTCATTACTTTTTTACGCGAAGAATAAAAACGCAAGTTTGAATCTGGAACTCCGGCATCAGAGAAAAAGCGTTAAGAAATTTATTGAGTGAAGCGTTAAACAGCAAAAGCTGCTTGGCTCTTTGCAAATTCCTTTCACAAATCTTCACTTAATTATTTTATATAGCTTGGCTTTACACTCTTTTGCTGTAGCGGAACGAAATAAATTTTAGCTTTTTCTCTGGAGCCTTGACTTTTTTTGTTACTTTTTTGTGTCAAGACAAAAAAGTAAAATATCTCGATAGAGATATTGTTTTAAAAAAAAGTAAATAAAAATTAAAAGAACTATTCAACCTTTTCTGCTTGCTGCGAAGCAGCAAGCGTTGCAGCCATACCTTGTTCAATCATTAGCTTCAAATGAAGCTTCACATTTTCAGTGAAGTCATAAAAATGCGACAAATTCACTCCCCACAATTCTTGATTATGTAAAACAGTTGTCACTACATCATCAACAGAATTATTTTGCCATACTTCATAAAAATATCGCGCCTTCTCATCATTAATAGGGTAATATTCACTATTACATTTACCGAAATATTTTTCACCTTCCTTCTTCACGGCTTTCATAAACAAAATATATGCGGCAAAACCAAGCGAAAAATTTTTTGGAGCAACATCATACAATTCATAATAGCGAACGAGGATGGGAATATTCCTCATCTTCATTTTTGACGTGTATTGTAAAGTGATATTTAACCATTGATGCTGTAAGTAAGGATTACGAAAACGGTCCAGCACTTTCATTCCAAATTCATACGCTGCACTATCGGGCAAAGGATAAGGAATTGCCTGTGCAATCTCTTTCAGCATCAAATCATAGATGAATGTTGAAAGTGATTTATCACTCATCCCTTCTTTCACTGTAGTGAAGCCGTTTAAGTATGCAAGTCCGCATGTTAATGTGTGCGTGCCATTCAACAAACGCAATTTGAGCTCTTTATAAATTTCAATATGCGGCTCTATGATCACTCCTTCATCTGCTTCAAAAAAAGAGAGAGTATTTTTTTCATGATAGTCCCCTTCAATTGCCCAGAGGCGATATACCTCGCAAACGCTCAACAGTTCATCTTCATAGCCCAATTCATTTTGCAGTTGCTGCAATGTCGCTTCATCAGGTTTACCGGGAACAATTCTATCGACAAGTGAATTGCAAAAACGGTTGTGCTCTTTTAACCAGTTAATAAAATCATCATTAAGATGATTAAAGTGAGCGAGCTCTTCAACAATGGACAAAAGTTTTTTACCATTATCAGTTATGAGTTCTGTCGGGATAATGATCATACCCGCTTCAGCAGCACCGACAAATGCCTGGTAACGTTCATATAAGAACGCAAGCAGCTTTGCAGGAAATGATGAAGGAGGGCTTTGATGTATAGATTCTTTCACCAGTTGAAGACCAACTTCAGTAGTATTGGAAATAATAATTTGCAGATGCCTGTTATGTGCATATTTCAAAATTTCCTGCCAATCCTGTCTTGCGGAAAGCACACGACTGATTGCCGAAGAAACAATATTCTCTTCAATATTATTTCCATCTGCAGTGCCGCGGACGCAAAGCGTATATAAATTATCCTGTTTGTCAAAAGCAGTTGCATCACCCTTACCTGTTGATTTTACTACCACTACTCTCCCATTGAAAATTCCTTTTCTGTTTGCTTTGTCTATAAAATAATCACACAAGCCGCGGAGCAAAACACCGGTACCGAATTGTAGTACCTTATCAGGCAAATCAAAAACATGGCCCGGCGGTTTAATTACGTTTTGAGATGTGATGTTCTTTATATTTTCTTTACTTAATTGCATTTTTATTTTTCATTCAACTTTAGAAATCAATTCAGATGCCTCATTCTTCGGCATGACAAGCTGAAGTTTTTGCTTCAGCTAAAGTTTTTATTCTCAGCAAATCGTCTTCCATCTGCTTGTCATGCTGACGAAGGAAGCATCTATTTTAAATTATTTATTCACCACTTCACTGCGACCATTCAGTCGGTGTTCTATCCCAGCGATGTGTCTTTAATTTCTCTGTAAGACCTTTCGATAAACCTTGTCCATCAGAAGTGGCAATGTTTGATTCTACATGCCGAACTTTTGTCATCCCCGGAATAATCGTATGCACATCGGGATTAGATAAGATAAACTTAAGCGCCATTTCAGGCATTGTCATTCCTTGTGGTATTAATGGCTTTAGTGCATTGGCATGATCAACGCTTGACTTTAAATTTTCAGGAACGAAATAAGTAGAGCGCCAATCGTCCTTCGGAAAAGTAGTGTTGTATGTCAAAGTTCCTGTAAGAGAACCTTCATCAAATGGCACGCGGGCAATTATGCCGATATCTAATTTTTTGCAAAGAGGAAATAAATTGTCTTCAGGATTTTGGTCGAAAATATTATAAATAACCTGAACACTTGAAATTAAATTTGTCTCCAGTGTTTTTAGAGAGTTATCTGGTTCCCAGCGATTAACAGAAATTCCCCAATGCATAACTTTCCCCGTCTTCGTTAATTTTTCAATCGCAGTTTTCCATTCATCATTATCAGCCCACCCATCTTCCCAAACATGAAATTGCATAAGATCAATGAAATCTGTTTGCAAGTTTTTCAAACTTTTGTCTGTGTACTCAATAATGTGGCTTGCAGGAAAAACTTCCTGCAATTTATAATGGGGCTTTGATGGCCATTTAAAATTTTTCGGTGGAATTTTTGTTGCAGCATAAAGTTTGTGATTAGGATAATCTCTGATAAGTTTTCCAAGGATTTGTTCAGAAAGACCAGCTCCATAACCCCAGGCAGTATCAAAAAAATTACAACCAAGTTCCACTGATTTGTGTAAAGATGCGTCGACCTCTTTTTTATCAGCACCCGTCCAGCCTGCCAGTCCCCACATACCATATCCAATTTCTGAAATCTGCCAGTCTGTTTTTCCAAATCTTCTGTATTTCATATTTTATTGTTTCAAGTTTAACTTATGAGAAATTATTTTCTCACCTCTTTAATAATTTCTAATACCTCTTTTGTTTTATCAAACAATTCATTCCACGATTTGTTTTTCAAAATCTCTTTACTCACCAATTTGCTTCCCATACCGACTGCAACGACACCGGATCTAAACCACGCTGAAAGATTTTCTTTACTGATCTCAACACCACCTGTGGGTAAAAATGGCTGCCCGGGAAATACCTCTTTTACTGCACTAATAAAACCGGGACCAAGGACATTTGCCGGAAAAATTTTAATTAAAGCAGCCTGTTGCTCCCTTGCAAGATGAATTTCTGAAGGTGTCATGCAACCCGGGATCCATAACATGTTTTGATTATGGGCAACACTCCCAACTCCTTCATTCAAATTGGGCGCGACAAAAAAATCTGCGTCCGCATTAAAAAATGTTACCGCATCTTTTACTGTTCTGATAGTGCCCGCGCCAAAGAGCATATCGGCCATTTCTGCCGCAACTGCTTTTCTAATTTCCGTGTAAACTTCCAGGGCACCTTCAGCCCTATTGGTAAATTCCATGGCACGAATACCAGCTTTGTAGAGCGTTATTATGGCTTGCATTGATACTTCAACGTCCGGGTAGTAAAACAACGGAAGAACACCTTGCTGCGTGATGATCTCTAAAACTTTCTCTTTAGTTTTCATAGCTGGTGTTTATGCACTTGATTATTAAATTTATGCTTGTCATTTACTTTCTTTTGTCTTTATATAACTTATGCGTTTAAAAAAATTCAAGTCATTAATACAGTAATACCGTTAGCGATGAGTGATCTTAAGTAATAAAATTTTTTATTTTCTTTTTGATTCAACAGGTACAACTCTATTTTTTAACTCTATCATCATGATTAGATATACATTCATTTATTTCATCAACAGTTTTTGTTGTTGTATCAGATTCAACAAACAATTTTGTGAAAGCTGCTGCCGCCGCAAATTCAAGTGCCTGCTGCAGAGAATACTTATGGAAAAAACCATAGATCAATCCGGCCATAAAACAATCACCGCTGCCAACTTTATCAATTATCTTTTCTGCAAAATATTCTTTTGAAACAAGCAACTCATTATCAGCCCACAAAGTTCCGTAATAATTAATTCCTTTTTCACCATGATCAAACCGGAATGTATTGGCGACTATTTTTACTTTAGGAAATTGTTCTTTTATTTTTTTGCTCGTCGCTTCTGCCTGTTGTAAATAAATGTCTTTGGCGCATTGTTCATTTATTTTCTCGTTTATTGTAGTTCCCAACATTTTTTCTGCTGACCAAATATTTCCCATTACCACAT
>DATBFI010000246.1:0-5366 GCA_036558585.1 Chitinophagaceae bacterium | reverse complement strand
TCCCTTTGTCAAATATCATCTGTTTGTGTATGAGAATTTTAATAGTTATTCTCTCATTATTCGTTCTGCCTTTTATTGCTTTTTCGCAAAAGGAGCAACCCGAAGCTATTGCTGAAACTATGTCAAGTACCTTCAATTTATATGGTGATCGCTTAACGGGTACTTGCTTTATGCTTGTTAAAGATGGAAAGCAATATTTTGTTACAGCAGCACATCTTTTCAAGTCATCTCATAAATCCGGTGATGTTGTTCCTATACAAATGGTTATTCAAAACCAACTACAGTCCTTCAATGCTACTGTCTATTTTCATGAAAACAGGAAAGTTGATATTGCCGTCTTCACGTTATCTGAAAAAATAATGCAGAATATAGAGCTACCGGAAGAATATCTGAAGCATAAGAAAAAATATCAAGAACTATTTCCGGGCAATGGCATTTCAACAGATTCCATTTCTACGCTTGCAGGTATAGATGTATTCTTCTTTGGGTTCCCATTAGGAAATCTCGGAACTGAATTTTTGGGTATTAAATTTCCTTTGGTAAAAAAAGCAATTATATCGGGATGGGTAAATCATAATGGGATTACTATGCTGCTGTTGGACGGATACAATAACGTTGGATTTTCCGGAGGACCTGTAGTGGCATACGATACGGCAGGTAAAAAGATGTGTGTTGTTGGTGCTGTATCAGGATATATTCCGGAAGAGATACAAGTAAAACGAAGAAAAGAGATGTTATCAGTTAATGCAAATTCGGGTATAATAATATGCTACGAGAAAGACTATATCGAAGACATCTTCACTTCTAACAAAAAAAGGATGCCTTAAGAAAAAAGAAAGATCTGTTATGTGCTATAAATTAAGTAAATGAAAAACGTAATTATTATCGGTGCAAGCGGCAGTCTTGCAAAACATGTAATTGAAGAATTGCAGAAACGACACGATGTTCATCTTACCCTGTTTCTGAGACACAAAAACCGCTTGCAAAATAGCGATCTTAAAAATGTAAGGATTGTTGAAGGCGATGTAATGGATTACTTAAAGCTGAAACATGCAATTAACGGAAAAGATATTGTGTATGTAAACCTTGCAGGCAACTTAGAGGCCATGGCAAAGAACATTGTGAAAGCTATGCAGGAAACAGGGGTAAAAAGAATTATTGCCATTAGCTCCATAGGCATTTATGAAACACCTTTAAGATCAGTCCTGCAGCCCTACCGAAAATTGGCAGATGTAATTGAAGCATCCGGTTTGGACTATACCATTTTAAGACCAGACTGGTTTACAAATGCTGATGAAGTGGATTATGCACTAACAAGAAAAGGAGAGCCAGAAAAAGGAACAGCCATTTCCCGCAAAAGTATTGCATCATTCATCGGAGAACTGGTCGATAACCCTGAACAATACAATCACGAAAATCTGAATATTGCCAAACCAACCTGATAGTTTTTGAAGTTGCAAAAAGCAGACATTGTATTGAGATAGCTTTGACATTACTTATTTGATTTATGTAGTTTTTTGTTTGATTTGCATAATTATTGTGGCAAAGAAATTCGGCACCTTTATATACTTCAATTTCACAATCTGGGAAACACTTCCTCATAAACTTTTAGTTATGGCAATCTTTAACTTAAACATCAATGGGAAAAAGCAGCAGGTAGATGTTGACCCGGCTACTCCTATGTTATGGGTTCTTCGTGATCATCTCAACCTGGTAGGTACTAAGTATGGTTGCGGCATTGCTCAGTGTGGTGCCTGCACTATTCATTTCGGCGATACGGCCATCCGGTCCTGCCAGCTTCCTGTATCGTCGGTAGGTGACAAGGCTATTACTACGATTGAGGGATTATCTGAAAAGGGAGATCATCCTTTGCAAAAAGCGTGGCTGCAGCATGATGTGGCACAGTGCGGGTATTGCCAGGCAGGGCAGATCATGAATGCCGCCGCTTTGCTCAAATCCAAGCCTCATCCGGGTGACGCTGATATTGAAGCAGCAATGAACGGGAACCTCTGCCGTTGTGCCACTTACGTTCGTATCAAAGCTGCGATCAAAACAGCTGCTGGTATTTAAAGTGACACATGAAATTGCATTTATGAAAAGCACTAATCAAAAGCACTTATCAATAGTTATTAGAATTCCTCTTTCATTTCAACCAAATAAAAATTACCATGTCAAGTATAAAAACATCTTATAGCAGGCGTTCTTTTTTGAAAGCTACCGCATTAGCCGGTGGTGGAATGATGCTAAGCTTTAGCTGGTTGGCTGGCTGTAAGCCTTCTCCGGAAGAAGTATTGGCACTTCCCAAAGAATGGTTTGAATTGAACAGCTATATTAAAATTGGAGAAAATGGGATAGTTACCCTCCTGGCTCCTAACCCGGAATTTGGTCAGAATGTAAAAACATCTCTTCCAATGTTGCTTGCTGAAGAGTTGGGTATAGATTGGAAGAACGTTATTGTAGAGCAGGCTGATTTTTTTCCCCAACGTTTTGAACGCCAGTTCACCGGTGGAAGCACGGCAATGAACAGGGCCTGGAAACCCTTGCGTACTGCCGGGGCTACAGCCAGGCAAATGTTGATCAACGCTGCATCGCAATCATGGAAGGTTCCGGCGGGAGAAATTACTACCGAAGACGGAGTTTTGTATCATAAGTCCAGTGGTAAAAAAGCAGGCTATGGTGAAATGGCTTCTAAAGCAGCAAAACTTCCGGTTCCGAAAGATGCTCCTCTGAAAAAAGTGAGTGATTTTAAAGTCATAGGCAACTCCAAAAAAAATGTAGAGGGATTGAATATTGTGACGGGTAAACCATTGTTCACTTTAGATTACAAACAGCCGGGAATGCTGATAGCTATGATTGCTCATCCACCTGCATTCGGTTTGACAGTGAAATCTGTAGATGATAGTGCAGCCAGGTCCATGCCGGGGATAAAGGATGTGTTTACTGTGAGGACCCTGGCAGACGATTATGAAAGAAACGGCTTCGACACTACAAGTTTTACAGAACTGGTGGTAATAGTTGGAAATACAACATGGGAGGTGATGAACGCTAAAAAGACTTTAAAAATTGAATGGGAAAAAACGCCAGAGGCTACCATAACAGTAAGCGGTCGGGGCGGAAAAGAAACAGTAAAAATTCCGAGTGGATTAGAAAGCACCGAGCGGCACAAAGCGATGATGGCAGAAATGGCAAAAAAACCTGCGAAGGTGCTTCGCAAAGATGGTGACCCGGATGGAGCCTTTAAAAAAGCAGCTAAAGTCATTGAGCGAACTTACACAGCTCCCTTTTTGGCGCATAACACTATGGAACCACGCAACTGCTTTGCCCATGTAACGGCAGATACAGCGGAAATATATGGACCGATCCAGGCACCGGAGTTTATTATACAAACGCTTGCCGCCCGTTTGGGAATGCCAAAAGAAAAAATCCACATCAGGCTGGCAAGAATGGGCGGAGGATTTGGTCAGAGAGCTTACGGTCACCATTTGGTTGAAGCAGCAGTAATTTCTCAAAAAATAAATGCTCCCGTTAAGTTGGTTTATTCTCGTGAGGATGACATGACGTACGGAATTTATCGTCCAACCTACATGGCAACGTATAAAGCTGCACTGGATGAGAACAACAACCTGGTTGCTTATCATGTGAAAGCCGGGGGTATTCCGGAAGGTCCTATCGGATGGTCACAAAACCGCTTTCCCGCGGGTGCAGTTGATAATTACCTGGCAGAGGAATGGAAGCTTGATTCCAACATTACTATTGGTGCGTTTCGTGCGCCAAGATCAAATTTCCTTGGTGGAGCGGAACAGTCGTTCATGGATGAAGTGGCAGAGCTGGCGGGTAAGGACCCAATAGAGTTTCGTTTGGAACTTTTGGAGCGTGCGAAGAATAAGCCCGTTGGAAAAGATAATGATTATGACGCAGATCGTTATGCCGGAGTAATAAAATTGGTTAAAGAAAAGTCGAATTGGAGTCAGGCGAACAATAGTGTTCACCGTGGGGTAGCTGCCTACTTTTGTCACAATACTTACGTCGCCGAGGTAATCGATTTGGTGATGCAACAGAACAAGCCTGTTATTCAAAAAGTGTATGCTGCTGTTGACTGTGGCGTAGTTGTAAATCCCGATGCAGCAACGAACATGGGTGAAGGCGCTATTACCGACGGTATTGGAAATGCTTTATATGGAGAAATGATATTTAAGGATGGAGCTCCTCAAAAAAATAATTTTGATACCTATCGTATGGTAAGACATAGCGAGGCACCTAAATCTATTGAAGTGCATTTCGTGAAGAATGAACATGATCCCACTGGTTTGGGTGAGCCGTTATTCCCTCCCATTTTTGGTGCGCTTGCAAACGCGTTACATAAGGCAACAGGGAAACGTTTGTACCAGCAACCCTTCGGGAAACAGTTGGAATCAACTACACCTCTTGGATAATAATAAACAACGGTTGTTGTGATGGCAAAAAAATAAGTCGCAAATGAAAAAGACGTTATCGATCTTCTCAATAGTTTGTTTTTTGATGTCTTGCGGAAGCGGTAGTAAAAGTTCGGCAGGCTCGGACACTACTACTAATAGCATTAGTCCTCCACCAACCTCGGACACTTCAAGTACTGTGGCTCCCATGATGGGCGATACATCAAAAACAGAAGCTGACAGTTTAAAAAAATAGGGATACTTTCAATAAAGCTCTTATTTCCAAACAATTTAAAAATGAGAGCTTCGGAATTCAGCATCGAAAAATTGCTAAGGATACTTGCGTTGATCCAAATTGACGTTACTCTCAAAGAGGCTTGCCGTCGAGAAAACATAACTTAAGTAACTGTAGCTTGTCCTATGGTAAACAGCTTTTAAATGTTGGAAAAGTATGTGTAGCGAGATCGGGAGTTGAACCCGAGACCTCAGGGTTATGAATCCTGCGCTCTTACCAACTGAGCTACCTCGCCAATTTTTTTATTTCATTTTGTTGAACCCGAGTCCGCCAACAGGCGGATATGAATCCTGCACTCTTACCAACCGAGCTAACTCGCCAATTTTTTTATTTCATTTTGCTGAACCCGAGTCCGCCAGCAGGCGGATATGAATCCTGCGCCCTTACCAACTGAGCTACCTCGCCAAGGGGCGGCAAAAATAATGGATTTACCGTAATTAATGTTTAGATGGCTGTCAAAAATTCCGAAAGATCAATCTATGAAACCCTGGAAGTATAGAGAAAAAAAATGTAAATGGATTTTGCTTTTCGCGCCTAAAATCAGAAGTCTAGTAGTTCAATAATTTTTGCAAGCGTTGCTTCACTTTTTCTGCGGTCGGCAACATGGCAGCCTCAAGCACAAGATTAATAGGAACCGCCGGCAGGTTCAATGCACCCAA
>DATBFI010000245.1:0-11440 GCA_036558585.1 Chitinophagaceae bacterium | reverse complement strand
GATAGCCACTCATATAATTTTTTGTTCAAGATAAACAGATGGCAGTTGGAGGTAAATTATAAATTGGAGCAGAAGTATACGGCACAACAAAACTTTTGCAAGATTCTAAAGCCGTTTCATTAAATAGAGGTCGTATTAATGTTCAATTAAACGACGCCCTTCGTAAAACTTAACTCTTCTTTATAAGTTATTGTAATATTGCAAATGATAGATTTGTGTTATGAAGTTGCCCTTATTAGTCGCCTTTATTCTCGCATATACATTTATCAGCGCACAGGATCTTACCGGTATCTGGAGAGGTTACTTTAATTCGGGGTATGGCTACTTTAAACAACAATACAAATACGAAGTACAGATAAACCAGTTGGGAAACAATGCTTCACAAAAGGGAGTACAGGGAGTAACCTATTCTTATCATTCAACCGTTTTTTACGGAAAGGCAACTTTACAGGGAATTTATGATTCTAAGAATAAAAGCATAACTATCAGGGAAACTCAACTAGTCGAACTTAAAATAGCAGATAAAAGTGAACCCTGTTTAATGACGTGCTATCTCGACTACAGAAAGGAAGGGAGCACGGAAGTTTTGGAAGGAACTTTTACAAGCGTAAATGTAAAATCAAAAACTGATTGTGGCTCGGGGTATGTGCACCTGGAAAAGGTGCTTGAATCAGAATTTCATAAGGAAGATTTTTTGATAAAAAAACAAAATACAACACCTCCGGTTGCAAAATCGAAACCCCCGGTAAATACTAATCCAAAAGATCCACAAGCAGCAACACAACAAAAGAAAACGGCTCCCCCCATTGCTAAAAAATCAAATCCTCCACCTGCGTCAAAAAATAAACCGACTACCAAAAGCAATTCCGGAACAGTTTCGAAAAATCAGTCTCCCAAAAAACAATCTTACAGGAATGATTCTATCGTAAAATCTAAACCTGTCACAGCGCCCCCTGTAAGTCCGCCCGTAGAAAAAGATTTATCTCAAAAGAAGATTCCAATTCCGGATGTAATTAAAGAAAGAGAAAACCCCCTGCTCAAGACCATTATTACAAATTCACCGGACATACTTATACAGTTATATGATAACGGGGAAATAGACGGAGACACAATTACTGTATATGATAATAATGAAGTTATTGCTTACAGGAAAGGACTTACCGGAAAACCAATTACATTAAACATAAAGGCAGATCTCTTTAATTCGCATCATGAGTTCGTAATGGTAGCAAATAATCTTGGTACCATTGCACCCAATACCGCACTAATGGTGATTACTACGGGTGGTAAGCGTTATGAGCTCTTTGTTTCTTCCGATAAAAAGAAAAACGCCAAGGTTGTAATTGATTATAAAATGCCTGGAAAAGAATCAAAATAAAAAAGAAGTATTGATTTAAAAAATCTACATTATGCCCTAACCTCTTTTTTCTCCTCTTCAATACCAAATCTTCTTAAAATATCTGCAGCAAAATTCATTGCCCTGCCAATGGCCTGATCCATATCATAGTACCTGTACTCACCTAAACGGCCACAGATTAAAACGTTTTGAAGTTGTTCAGCATTATGTTTATATTTTTCGTACAAAGCTTTATTAATCTTGTCGGGGAAAGGATATTCATATTGATGAGGGGAATCAGGCGTAAAAGGAGTTTCATGAGTAAGCACGGTGCCCTTTACATCTTTTTTATCGTCTTCATACATTAAATGCTTCCACTCAATGGTCCGAATTCTCGGGTCTTCTGAATTGGGATAATTTACCTGTATATATGGTTGATGTTGTGCTGTTTCAGGCAAATATTCGATGTTTCGGTTTTGACTTCGATATTTTAGCTTGCCATATTTATAATTAAAAAACTCATCTACGGGACCAGTAAAAACAAGTAGTTTTTTAGCAATTATTTTGGAACGATTTTGCAGATAATCAAAGTCTGTTAGCACATTAATATCTCCAATCATATTGCGAACCATATGTGTGTACCCATAACGTGGTAAAGCATTCCATTTATGATGTGGAGTTAATGTATTTACATTGGACTTATTGATAGTAATACGGTTAGCCAATTCTTTATCAAGATCAGTACACTTAACACCCCATTGTTTTTCAGTATATCCTTTTATAAACAACTCGTATAATTGGCGTGGCATTTTAGAAAGACAGGCCTCTTCAAAGTTTTTAGGTTCATCTTTAAAAAGATTCCACTCTATACCGGCAATCTTTTCTATAAAAGATTGTTGCACCGGCCAATTAAGATAGTCTCCGTTTACTTTAGATCTAAGTTCAGCACTCCAGTTATAAAAGTCAGAGAACCGATTAACAAAATTCCATATTTTTTCAGAACCGCACCTGAAGTAATGAGGACCATATTTGTGGATCATTGCTCCACTTTCATGTTTATAGTCATAAACATTGCCGGCAATGTGATTTTTTCTTTCAAGGATTAGTACATCCTGCTGATAATCGGCCAGAATTCTTGCTATAGTACTGCCAGTAAGTCCGGAGCCAACAATGATAAAGTCACGTTTAATCATAGAACAACCTGCGTGGCGATTTAAATTAAACACGCCTGTCAAAAGGCAAGCGTGTACTATTTATTAATGATATTGAGTCGAAAATTTTAATAGGCCCCATCGCCGGCAATAACAACAATGGGCGTTTTAAAAAGTATTTTCATATCCAGCAACAGGCTGAAATTTTCCACATATTCTGTATCGTGCTCAATCATAAATTCAGCGCTTGTATTATTAACACGATCACGTATCTGCCACAATCCTGTTATTCCGGGACGAACTAAAGATCTAATTTCTCTAAATTCGGGAAGATGTTTCAGCATGAAAGGCACAAGGGGGCGCGGTCCAATAATGCTCATATCGCCCAACAATACATTAAATAATTGAGGTAATTCATCTATACTCGTTTTGCGTATAATTTTTCCTATCCAGGTAATACGGGAATCATCTTTTACTTTATGCAAAACACCGATTTCCTGACCTGCAAGTGCTACCTCATAATCCTCTTTTTTTATGCTTTGGTCAGTGACCATTGATCTAAATTTGAAACATCGAAAGTGTACACCCCTGTACCCTACCCTTTCATTTGAATAAAGGATTGGTCCCCTTGAAGTAAGCTTAACAATAATTGCAGTAATAATAAGAATGGGAGAAAGAGAAATAATTAATACAAGTGAAATAAGAATGTCGAAAATTCTTTTTAAAAATATTTCAAATCTTTTTACTCTGAGGGCCTCTTCTAAAATTTGTTTTTTTCTCGGATAATCAGTTTCTAAATGAATATGCAAAAGCGACTCATGCACACCTGGTTGCTTCGGAACAAGGTTTACTTCCATAGATTTATGTTTTTTGACGGTTTAATTTGGGGGCTATTTTTTCAAAGATATAGGATTTCTTATGCATTTTTTAACAAAGCAAAAAAGAATTCTATTTCTTTATAAAAACTTCATATTTGTTTAAAGAGCTTTTAAAGTAAATCGGAAGTTTTTTAAATATTTGTTGAAAATCGATTTAATTAAAGATAATAATTCAAAATCTCTTTATTCATTTTTTAATAAAGGGAACGGAAATATCTTCTAAATTAAAAAACCATTAATTTCAGCATATACAAACATAAGTATTTTGCATTTAATAAAGAAAATAATTGGTTTAAATTCCCTTCCTTAGTTTACCATTTTAAATTCCATGTGATTGATGGAATTACCGGAAATAATGAAACTTGTTTTGCGGTGACAGTAAGCGTTCCATTAAGGGCACTTCCCTGCTGATCATAATAATAAAAATAGGGATTTAAGCGACTATACACATTGTACACACTAAACACCCAATTGCTTGAATACCTTCTTTTCTTTTTTTGTTTTGGAGTGTACGTGGCAGAAATATCAAGCCTATGATAAGGTGCCATTCTATAAGCATTAATTCTGCTAAATTCCTGGGTGAGAGTGCTCCCGATGAAATAAAAGCGTTCCGGAAATGAAGTAGCATTGCCTGTTCCAAAAATAAATACTGAAGATACTTTCCAGGTGGAGTTTAATTCCACGCTTCCTACTAAAGAAAGATCGTGTCGTCTGTCATATTTGCCCGGGTATCTTTCGCCATTATTTAAATCAGAAAATTTTCTCCATGTCCAGGAAAGTGTATATCCAATCCAACCAGTAAACCTTCCTTTTGTCTTATTTATAAATAATTCTGCCCCATAACTCCATCCTTTCCCAAAAACAAAATCTTCTTCAGGATCTTTAAGTGTGTTTGGAGTATAACCTTCCCTGTATTCAATTTGATTTTGCATGGTTTTATAATACAGTTCCAGTGAGGTTTCAAACATATTATCACTGAAGTTTCTGAAGTAGCCCAAAGCATATTGCCAGCCAATTTGTGGTTTTACCCTATATGTACTTGGAACCCAAATATCAGTGGGTAAAGTTGTCCCGGCATTACTAACTAAGTGTATATATTGCATATTTCGTGTAACGGCTGCTTTCAAAGAACTATTATCATTTAAAGAGTACCGAAGTGTTATACGAGGTTCAAAGCCGCCGTAAGACTTTACAACATGCCCGCCTGGATATACAGTGCTATCGGTCTTATTTCCATCATCATCAGTAGTGTATGCAGTATATCTTCCCACCTGTTGAAAGGTACTATAACGAATTCCGTAATTAAGTTTAAAATGATTATTTATTTCCCAATCGTCCTGTATGTATAAAGCAAATTCGTTTGCATATTTTTTTTGAACATTTGCCGGATTAAATACAACAGTATCCTGTTTACCGCTTACTACACTTGGCAAAAAAGTGTGAAAGGTATACTGTCCTCCAAATTTTAATTTATGCTCAGGAATAGCATAAAAGTCAAAATCGGTTTTTGCATTCAGATCTTTTATGCCTGAGGAAAGATTTATGCTAAAATCGTTTTGAATCCCATCGAAATCGAATTTATAATCATTGTAAATAATGGAAGTGTTTGAGAATAATTTTTTATTAAAGACGTGATTCCATCTTAGCGTTGCAGTGGAATTACCCCATGGTATACTTGTTTTGAATGAACGCTTGTTATTATTAAAGTCAAATTTATCTCTTCCAAAATAACCGCTTAAATAAAGCCTGTCCTTTTCAGAAAATTTATAATTCACTTTTGCATTAAGATCATAGAAATAGTAGCCGGAGCCATAGAAACTATTAGTTTTTGGAATGAACGGCTTTACTAACACATCAATATATGTTCGTCGTGCCGAAATCATATATGATGCTTTCTCTTTTTTTAACGGTCCCTGTATCGCAAATCTTGATGATATTAATCCAATGCCGGCATCAATCTCTGTCTTATTCAAGTTCCCCTCTTTCATAGCAATATCAATTACTGACGACAATCTTCCTCCATACTGTGCCGGCATACCGCCTTTTATAAGCGATAGGCTTTTAATGGCATCAGAATTAAATACTGAAAAAAAACCAAACAGGTGACCCGTATTATATACCACCGCTTCATCAAGCATAATAAGATTTTGATCGGGGCCACCACCACGAACATAAAAACCAGAATTGCCTTCCCCTGCATTACGAACACCGGGCAATAGTTGCAGTGATTTTAAAATGTCTACCTCCCCAAGAAAAGAGGGCAGGGATTTTATAGTGTTAATACTAAGGTCGACCTTACCCATTTGAGCACTCTTTGTATTGCTTTCTCTTCTACTCGTTATAACTGTTACATTATTGAGATAGGATAACCGCGGAATCAATAAAACATTAATGGTTTTGTTGCTTTCAAAATTTATTTCAATAAATTTAGATATGTATCCAACATAAGAAATCTGTAATTGATAAATACCTTTTGCAAGTGTCAGTGAAAAAAAACCATATTGATTTGAGGTAACTCCCTTTCCTCCTTCTTTAAGCGTAATATTGGCTCCTATCAACGTTTCGCCGGAAAGGGAATCTTTTATGTAGCCGTTTAAAGTAAATTTTTCCTGGCCATATATACACTTGTTGTACAAAAAAAACAACAGAAATAAAAATGGTTTCTTTAAAGTGTACATAGGTTATAGTGCCTTTATTTGAAATGAGTGATGCTTATTTAAGCCCGATAGTGAAACAAAGCGTACAAAATGAGTGAGACAAGAGAGACGGCACGACTTAAGTCAAGTGTAAAATAGTATTATCATAATTATTTATTTCTATAGTCAATTGAATCTTCTACACTGCCGCATCCAATCATGCCACCAGCATAATGTGGATGCTTCTTGCCGAGATAGGGATTTATAATTTGTTTTGTATTTGATATCCAGTAAGCTTCCTCTGAATCATTAAATGCCATTGGGCACTTATCGTGATAAATCACCTGTTGATCGTAACGTACCGTTCTTAAAAGATTATAGAGATTTTCGCTTAATGTATAAAAAGAACGACGTTTACCTTCAATCGTATTTTCACCTGCAATACCCATTGCTTCGGCCACAACATTGCCCGAAAAATTTTTTGCTGTAGCAATGATTGTTGTATCAGCTTTTAACTCATCGTAGGGAACGTTTTGTGAAAGACGCGCCAAAGTGTTTGCATACGCACTTGTCTTGGCAGTATCCCATTCAACCAGGGCATTTTTTAAATCAAAATAACTGTTAAGCATTTCATTAAAGGGTTTGTTGAATGATTCACTGTTTTTACTCTGTGCAAGGGGTTGCTCTTTTGCAGCGTCTCCTTTTTTTTCATCATTTTTATAAAATAATAAAAAGTATACAGCAATAACCGCGATCGCCGCACCAATAATGGCTAAACCTTTTTTCATTACAATTTATTTGGGGCAAAATTATTGGTTAACAAAATGCTTCAATAAAATTTATATGATTGGTATGTTGTAACATTTCTTGTTATAGTACTCCTGATTAAATTCCAATTAAACCTCTTCAAAAAAGAGAATTTGCGATATCTGTTATTTTGGATTAAGCTAAATTGGGACAATTAATTAATATAATGTCTCCATACCCTTTTGATGAGCATTCAATTTGAACATAACACAGAAATAATAACAGCTCACGTAATTTTCAATTTAAGACAGGTTACTGATGCTATAATGATAGTGCCCGAGTATAAAACGGAAGAATTAGGACAAACAATTCTTTTAGCAAAACGAGGCGGCAAATGGTTCACTGATTGTTCTCTTCAACAAAAATTTCCAGCTACTTTTTCAAACTTGCTGTTAAAGCTTAACCTTAAATAAAAAAATTTTACATCGGTGAAACTGCTCCTAATAAAAAACAAATGTATTTTTATTCTTAACCAACTCAGAAGAAGGGATTAAACTTGTACGGGTTTGGTTTGATGAATGAGAAGCAACAATTATAGAATCAGCGCGCAATATCCCGTTTTCTTAATTTATGTGCCCAATATTTAATAATCAACTTTTGCTTAAAAAATGCTTTTGATCACCAAATAGCAGAACTAATTATGTTGCTGATGTGTGCCGATTGCTTTGTGGGTGCTGGGCTTAGTTTTGGCGTTCTTACTCTTAGGACTACCGTTACTGCTGATATCTTTTAAACCGCTTGCTAATACTTTACCTGCTTTTTTTATACGGCGTTTAAACTTTTTCTCTCCAAGAATTGGCTTAAGATTTGAAAGAGCTGTTTCCAGTTTTTTTTCAATTTGCTTACGGGTTTTCCTTTTGGGATGATTATAACCGGTATCGTTATCAGCTGCTTTTTTTGAATCTGCCATATTTATCTTTTTTCAAATTTAACAATAAGAGAAATATTGGGCAAAAGTTAAGTTTTAGGCCTCTTCTCGGTGACTAAAACTAATCAGCGGGTTTTGAGTACCTGTTTGAATTTTAAAAAACATTTCTTGGACACCAATCGCCATAGTGGTTGCCCAATAAAAAACCTAATACAATTTCATGTGTACCATTGCTGACAGTATTAAGATGTGAAGTTGTAAAATCATACGAGTAACCAATATTAAATACACTGTTTACATTAACGCCAAGCAGTGCGGCATAACCATCATAAGGTCGCAGCGATGCGCCGGCCCAAATTATATCGCGATACTGGAATTTGATGTTTATATCAAAACTGAGCGGTACGGGATTTACATATTTTGCCATAAGGGAAGGAAGGAAACTAATATCATCACCAAGAAGAACACGATAGCCGGCTTGCAAAAACATATGCGGTACAAGTTTGCCATTAAGCAGGGTTACGCTGTCCCCTCCCAGTTTACCGTCATTAAAGCCAATTTTTTCAGGAATAATTTGTTGAGCGGCAAGACCTGCAAACCACCTCGTGTTGTATATCCAAACCCCTAAACTAATATCGGGTTTTATATTGTTTATGTACGAGCTGTTGGCAACAACAGGATCAATCGGATACTGTTCCCCAAAATCGAGCATGCCGGTATTGAGACTTAAATTCTGTATGCCGAGGGAAACTCCGGCTGCAAAACTCGTTGTTTCGTTCAAAGGAAGGTGATACGCATAAGTTCCGCATAATGCAAACCGATTAAGCGGGCCCGTTTTATCATTAAGAATAGTTAAGCCCAATCCATGATGAGGATCAGTTGACTGATAATCTTCAAGAAAATTTTTACCACGTGGATTTTCTCCCTCTGGTCTGAAAGAAGTTGCATTTTGCCTGGGAAAACCGCTTTTATTAAGTGGACCTTGTATAGTGAGATACGTGGTGACGGGAGCGCCATCTAAACCAACCCATTGATGACGGTGACTGATTTTTACATCCCAATAATTTTCGATGCCGGCTATCGCCGGATTGATAATGTAATTATTAAGAATATACTGGGTATAATAGGGCCTTTGTTGAGCAAAAACAGAATTTGCAATAAAAAACAATAGGGGGATTACACAGTATCTAAACTTCATCGTAGCAAAAATTAAGAGAGTGACTAATGCTTAGCTACTCTCCTATAAGTAACATTAGCTTGTTCATCCTGCATAGTAAATAAATCTATGAAATTATCTTGCTTAAAATTATCTTCCACTATTTGTATGAGCATGACTTTATTAAAAGATTTTTTGCCTCGGGCCCGGTATTAAACAGTAAATCAAGAATACTAAGATTATTTTGAAACCCTATTTTTTCCTCAAAAACCTGAGTGTACTGAAAGCCCATGCCTGCCTGCTGAAAATTTTTCGGCAACCATTTATCTCGTGCATCTTCAATACTTACATTGGATAATTTAGTTATTATTTTTAATTCAGCCGAAAATTTTAAAACCCCTTTAAGCCAGTCCAAGACGGCAAGATTCAAATCGAACAAAAACTCACATCTGTTCTTAAAAAATTTTTCAAGATCATCCCTGTAGTATTCAAAATAAGGGGACCTGTTGTAACATGATATAATAGTACGCCAATGAATTAATTGCCATTTTTCCTTATAGCATATACGAACATCTTTAAAAGGAATCTTTTGGTCCCTTCCATTAATCAAGGGGACTGACAAATGAATGACTCTATTACTGCCCATTACTGCAAATCTATTACGAAAACTCATTTTATCACAGGCTTCGCATGATAATAAAATTATATGCTTTTTATAAAACCAATATTTAGTCCATGTAATTAGTGGAAACAATTGACTCTCAATCAAAATATAATCATTTACTCCCATAAACTAACAGAACTTAAATTTTTGTATTTTAATAACTAATAATGAATGTATAGTATAAGTATTAACTGATTTATTATTTAAAATAATATGCCTAAAATGTTATTTGTCAAATGTTATACAAGTACATACTATACTAAATATTATAGGCATTTCGTTTAGAAAGTTTTTACTCTTAAATCTAAAATTTATAGCATTGAAATTACGTCATTTTTATATTCAACTATTCTTGAGAAATTTTTTTATGACTTTTTGCCGTTACTTAGCGATATGAAAATTGTTGCCTCTATCCTTTTCGTACTATTTGTTTTTACGGCATGCAAAAGACCGGAAGGTTTCGAATACAGGGATGTAAAGAATTTTAGGATTGACAGTTTGGGATTTGAAAAATCTACAGTAAGTATGGACCTGGTTTATTTTAATCCAAACAATTTTGGTGTCAACTTAAAAAGCATTAATTGCGATGTATATGTAGAGCATAATTACCTTGGAAAATACGTTCTGGATACTGCAATGCACATTGCAAAAAGATCAGAGTTTGCAATTCCCTCCCATATGCAGGTTGATATGAGAAACCTTTTTAAGAATACTCTTAATTCTTTTTTTTCTAATGAATTGTTACTGGAGGTTAAAGGAATTACACGCGTAGGTAAGGGAGGAGTTTATATAACAATCCCTTTTGCGTATTCTGGCAGATATAAGCTTAGCTTCTTCAATTGACTATAGCGATGTCAATCAAATTGTTTTTCATTTATCTAAAACCAGACTCTTATAAAACAAAAAGCTTTATTCCTGCAGCAATCACGCCGCCAATCACTCAAAGAAAATCATCCTGTACAACACGCTTATCCTCATTAAACCCAAGCCAATCAGAGCAGATACTATAGTCCCCACGTGAGATATCCACGCTTACAGTTAGGATACAAACTATAAGGGTAGGTATTCGGCATTAGGACTCTATTTGCAAAACTTTTATTTGAGTGCAAGAGCCATTTCCAAAACATTGCTCAGTCAGCCCGGCGGATACCCACACCCATGCAGCAGCTTGTAACAAATTTGCATTTTACGGCTATCACTTCAAGGTTCATTTTTTCAAACAGAAACCGGCATATAGAATAATGTCCTTAAACTATATCTAAAAATTACAGAAAGAGAGATTTGGATGACGCCGTGTATATCACAACGATGTACCCACTACAGATAATGATAACTAATAAACTGAATACAAAAATTTCCTATCATCGGATATGCCTGCTTGTTTTATTCATGCTATCCCAGCCGCAGTGATCACCCTTTATTTTGCAGTTTTGCGGCTGAAATAAGTTGTAGGGGCAGAAACAGATGAGAGAATCCAGGAAGTGAGAACAAAAAAGCTGCTGCTCCCGTGTTTTGTTATGGCTGAACAAAATCGAATATTGTCAGGAACCTTCATCTATTATGATTTCTATAGATCAGAATAAGCTATCCTATTGCTTTTACTGTTACTGTTGTTATTTTAAGCAATGTTTAATTTAATAATCGAATGATAACTAATACTTTAGAAGATTCAATTTATTATTTCACCTTAAACCCGATTTTTTATGAAACCCCGAGTTATCGCCAAAGCAGTGAATGTACAGAAGTCAACACTCGGGGTTCGGATTAGCTGGCCTTGCGTCATTTACACGCATTAATATGAGTGCCGGTACGGATAATATAAACAAGAACTCGATTGAAGACTGTTCGTCATAGATGTTGTTTTTTTAAGGTTTAAGAGAATGCAGGCGGGGGCCTGCATTTCTTTTTGATAATGTTAAACCAGGGATAGATCATTTCTTCTAA
>DATBFI010000244.1:0-5172 GCA_036558585.1 Chitinophagaceae bacterium | reverse complement strand
ATCCCGAACCAATGCAACCAATCGTTATCGATTTATCTTTTGGCATGCGTGGCAGATAATCTAACTGAATATCTTCTATTATTTGTTCCATTGATGAGTATTAAAAAAGCTATGAGCAATCAGCTATGAGCAGCGGGCTTTTGCTCATAGCCCTAAACTCGTGGCTATAACAGATTACTTAACATTGAGTGTTATCTCATTTTCCTTTCTAAGAAAATCTGTAGTTGATGATAAGTGCCTGTCGCCGGCTGCAAGTATTGCTTCATCCGGTACTGTATTTATTGGAGTTATGCATGAAGTACTTTTTTCGCGGAAAGGCACATTATAACTTAAATTGTAAGCAGAAATGAAAGACCAGCGCGGTTTGTCGGACAAATTTGCTTCAGACATGTGTAAAATATTGCTGTGAAAGAAGAGCACATCGCCAGGATTCAGCTCAACATACACTCTCTCGCATACTTTCATAGCTTCTTCCACAAAAGCCATATCAGCACCTTGTTGCTCACCCACAAAATTGTGTTCGAACCTTCCCATTTTATGAGAGCCTTTCAGCACTTGTAAACAGCCATTTTGTTTAGTTGCTTCGGTAAGTGCCACCATCACACTAATGAGCGCTTCAGGGTATAAAAAGCCATTCTTATACCAATAGCCATAGTCCTGGTGCCATTCCCATGCCCCACCCACCTTTGGTTCTTTTTGCATAAGCTTTGAATGGAAGTGGCAGACCTTACCATCACCCAACAAAGTTTGAATAGCGTTTACCATTCCCTCACTTCGAACCAATAAACCAAATATATCATCGCCGGGAGTAAACCAAAGTGTGAGTTTTGTCCTTTTCCCGGATTGATCATTGAAGTCCCATGCGTTGTTGAGCAGAGCGTCATCATGCGTTGCAATTGCGTATAATGATTTTACTTCTTCATCAGCAAAGAAATTGCGTACGACCAAATATCCATCTTCATCAAATTGCAATTTTTGAGCAGGAGATAATTTTGTATTTTTCATATAGCAAGATTTTCTGTATTCAAATGTCGCATTTCTATTTTTTTAAAAAATGTTTTTATAAAAATATGTTTACTTTAAGTTTATCTCTGAAGACAATGCCGGACAGTAAAACTTGTATAGATTTTGCATGCTATGGTGCATAACCAAATGCAAAAAGGATATGAAGCATGTTTTAGTAGCAGGCGCAACAGGTTATTTAGGTGGTCATATAACAAATGAATTAAAAACTCAAAAATATTTTGTGAGAGCCGTTACAAGAAACAGAAATAAGTTGCTAAACCTTCACCCTGGTATTGATGAGATCATTGAAGCAGAGATAACAAAACCGCAGACGCTTGACGGGTGTTGTGAGGGCATTGACGCCGTTATTACAACGATTGGGATTACTCGGCAGAAAGATAAACTGACATATATGGATGTAGATTATCAGGGAAACCTGAACTTACTAACAGAAGCCAAAAAAAGCGGCGTGAAGCGGTTTATCTATATTTTCATTTTTAACACAGAAAAAATAAAGCGATTAAAGATCGTACAGGCAAAGAAAAAATTTACAGATGCACTGAAGACATCATCTTTAAATTACTGTCTCATTAATCCAACAGGTTTTTTTTCCGACATGGGCGAATTTCTGAAAATGGCATCAAAAGGAACGGTATATCTTTTTGGCGAGGGCAAATATTCTATTAATCCGATTGATGGCAATGATCTTGCAAAAGTTTGTGTGGATGCAATTGAAACCACAGAACATGAGATAAATATCGGTGGCCCTCAAGTATTCACACATGAACAAATTGCTTCGATGGCATTTCATGTTTTAAACAAACCGGTTAAGATCAGGTATATTCCGTTATGGTTGAAAGATTTTATTCTTTTTTTGCTCAGGAAATTTACACATGAATACACATACGGACCGGTGGAATTTTTAATGACCGTATTAACGATGGATATGGTAGCCCCAAAATATGGTTATCATACTTTGGAAAAATATTTTGAAGAGTTAAGTGACGAATAAATGTTCATGCTCCTAATGTGATTTGGGAGTATTGAGCATTGGGACTGGAAGATAGAATTTTAATGACCGTATTAACGAGGGATATGGTAGCGACAAAATATGTGTTTCTGCTTTCGTCGGCGTCCGCGCCAACGATTTATTCATTTGATATCCTGTTGGTCAAGGATGCCAACAAGCGCTGAATAATACACAAGTCATTGCTATTTATACTTGCCTAAGTATGGGAAAATGTATTGTGCAGGAGAGATGTATTGTTTTTACGACTTTCAAATTTTAAAAGAAATCCGGAGTAATTACTGCCTTTTTCTGTTGCCACGAATGGTACTTTCGTTTCGATCTAAAAAAGTTACGATCAATGAAAGTATAAACATAAGTATTATTATTACAAACTCGATATTCATAAAATACAACTTGAAGTGCTCTCACCTTCTAAAATTGTACCAATTTTTTCCCGATTGTGTTGCATCAGGTTTATTAACAGAAAAAATCATCGAAAAAAGCATCAAATTAATCCCAGTCAAAGTTGACAACCTGTCCATCAAGCTTCCATTTTTGGGGGAAAGGATCAGTTAACCAGTCTAACGGCTCGCCAATTGGCTGAGGCTTTGCCGCATCTGTAAAACATTGTTTAATGAATTGTTTTTGTTCATTGCCCAACGCATCTGGCTGTGCAGAAATAAATAACGGTGCACTGCTTTGTGCCAGCAACTGCATCCATTGTTTATTCTTATCCCACGAAACCGCTGTTGTAAGGCCAACGCAATCACCATCAGCTTCGTAAAGAGTTTTGTGCTGTACCATTCTGAAGCCCATTGTATTCACGCCCATCTTTTTTGTACGTGCCCACTCTTTACCACTTGTATCATCCCCGATGCGGTTCAATTCAAATAAACCTGCAGACAAATGACCTATTGTGTTGCAACCGATCAAATACATATCGCCTGCCGCTTCGCGAATGGACGTGTACAAATACAAAATGATCTCTGCATTTGTCTTGGAGTTATCATTAAATTGCCAGCCCGGCTCAGTCATCTTATCAGTCATTTCAAAACCCCATTTACTATAAATGTCGAAAGTTGTGTAATCATGTTTTACCATTTCAAACCCCCACTGTTTATATAATCCAATCATGTTCTTTATATGCTGAATATTTTCTTCAATAGTTGGGTCAAGCGTTGGACCATCATCTCTATTATCATTTAAAAAATTTGGCGCAAGTAATCTTTTACTTTCATTACCTGTTGCCCATAAAGGTCTTGTCCAGATGCCGGGACGCATTCCCATTTTTTTTATTTCACCGGCAAGCTTTTGCATGTCGCCAAATTTCTCATTTGGTTTTGAATGATCGGTGCCGGTTGCCCAACCCATATCAATTACAGAGAAAGGTTTGTTAGATGTGTCTGTTGTCAATGGCGCAAGCAAAGATGTGTGTTGCAATATTAAATCAGCAGAATTATTCCCATAAGCAAAATACCAATCGTTGATGCCATAAACAGGTTGCGCAACGGTCCTGGGTTTGTCACACATTTGCCTGCAGAAACGACGGACTGTTGCAAACACATTTTCATTGTCTTCATTTTTAGTGGTAACAATTTCTGCCCCGTTTAACATTCTTCCACCAAGTTTAACACCGTTGCCACCGGTTCTTGTATCAAGATTTAATTCCAGGTTGTCAGAAGCAACACGCCAGTAACAAATTGCATTGCAACCTGTTTTTACGCCAAAACAAATTGTATTGTTGTCATTATGCTCAACGCAATACCAGGGCAATTTTTTTGTGGCATTTATTTGTTGCCAGCTTACATCTCCGTAAGTGCGTTCCCATGCATCACCTAAAACGATAGCATTTTTTATTGCGGGGATTTTCCATGAAAGCTGCACTTCATTTAATGCAAGTGTTGGCGAATGAATAAAAACAGCAACTGAATCTTTTGTATTTTTCAGCTTTACAATAACATCTTTATAATTCCATGTTTGTTTGTCGGATGATCGCAAAGAAAAATAATTATCGCCTGAAAGAATTTTCACTCCATCGGGCATTTGAATGTTGACTGATTTAGTGCCTCCGGCTTTTACAAAATTTGAAACAAGCAGTGATGCAAGTGATGCCCCTGTACATTGGATGAAGTTCCTGCGATTCAACATGATAAACTTTTGTTTCTTTTATAAACCCCTACTTTATTAAGCAAAGTTTGCAACTTCTCCTGATTTATCCTCAAGTTTTTAAACTTCTGAATTCATCACTTCCCTGCAACTTTCCTTTTTTCGATAACTGAACATTTTATTTTTTCCTTTTAATGCAGGAAATTGCAGCAGCAAGCAATTAAAGAAATTATTATGGCAACGATACTTGACCTGGTTGGCAATACACCATTGGTGGAATTAAAACGAGTCCCAAGAAATAAGAAAGTTACTATTTATGCAAAGATGGAAGGTGATAATCCCGGTGGCAGTGTAAAAGACCGTGCAGCATTTGGCATGATAAAGGGAGCCCTTGATCGCGGTGAAATAAAACCAGGGATGAAACTGATTGAACCCACCAGCGGCAATACCGGTATAGCTTTGGCAATGATCGCACGTTTGTTTGGTCTTGAAATAGAACTGGTAATGCCGGAAGATGCAACGCGCGAAAGAATGTTGACCATGCAGGCATTTGGTGCAAAAGTTATTCTTACTCCACAGGAGCGATCAATGGAAGGTGCAATAGATTATGCGAATGAACAGGTAGCAAATGGTGGTTATTTAATGTTGAATCAATTTGCCAATCCTGATAATTACTGGATGCATTACCGAACAACAGGTCCTGAGATCTGGAGAGATACACAGGGTAAAATAACCCATTTTGTTTCTGCAATGGGTACAACTGGAACCATTATGGGCGTGTCAAGATTTATGAAAGAGCAAAACCCTGAAATACAAATAGTAGGTTGCCAGCCAACCGATGGGTCTCACATACCGGGCATTCGTAAATGGCCGATAGCTTACCTGCCAAAAATATTCCAGAGAGAAAGAGTAGACCGTATTATTGAAGTAAGTGAAAGAGAGGCACGTATTATGTCCAAGCGCCTGGCAAAAGAAGAAGCCATCTTTAGTGGCATGAGCAGCGGTGGCGCGGCACACGCAGCAGTTAAACTTTCAAATGAACTTGATTCGGG
>DATBFI010000243.1:0-4960 GCA_036558585.1 Chitinophagaceae bacterium | reverse complement strand
ATTACAAGCAAAGGCAGCGTAAGGCGACCATGAAGGAAGTTTATGTGCTTTCGGGTCGACACTAAAAAATCTTCCTATCCTTGGACTATAAATTCTAAATCCATAATCATACTCATTGCCTTGCCCGTACGTTTCATTATCCATCTCCTTGCCATTAAATCCATACCTGTATTGAGTTGTGCCGGTATAACTTCTTCCAGGCATCATCATTCCGAAGGGATAATAACCATTCTCCCTGGATTCGTTGCTCCCACTTATTCTTCAAAGAACTTTCTTTTAAAAATAAACGCATATTAAGGCAAAAATCAACATTTTTTGAAACAAATTAATTCAAAATGTTACAAAAAGAATTTGTGTTAATAAACCTGTTTAAACAGTTTATTAAAGAAAGCTACAGTGGTAGGCGTCTAAAGAAAGACGGTAAAAAAATAAAGCCACAAACAATTCAGAATTATGAAGCCGTTTTAAATCTCATTATTGAATTTGAAAAATTCGAGAAGAAAACTATAAGGATCAAAACAATTACGGGCAGAAATAAGAGAGATATGCTTTCACAACGTAAATACTGGAAACAATTTTATATCCGGTTCACAAATTTCTTATACAAACAAAAAGACTGCTATGATAACTACGTCGGCTTAGTAATCAAAACTATCCGGATTTTCTTCAATTATTTAAAAACCGAAAAATTTATTTCCGTAGGTGATTTCTATAAGCAGTTTTATGTTTGCAAAGAAGAGATACCTATTGTTACTTTGTTTCCTGAACAATTACAGTTTCTTATCAACGATCAAAACTTCGAACAAAACCTCTCTCCCGCTCTGCGTAAATCGAAGAGCATTTTCGTTTTAGGATGCACCGTAGCCTTGCGTTACTCGGATCTTTTGTCATCACCCTCAGGAATAAAAACAAAGAGCAAAAGAAATTCGTAATTTCATCTGACCACAAAAAAACTGCAACATAAGAAATATACTTTTTGCTCTTGGCACAGTTATAAGTTTTGTACGCTTATGGAAAAATCATTTCATGAAAGGACAGCCGTGAGATCTCATCTATCCTGCATTAAGTGTTTGTTGAATCCACATGCAATAAGTTGTTCATATGCCTGCCATACATCGGGAGGAATTTCCTGGAAAATTTGAAAACCTTTCGCGGGGTAAAATTTTATCCGTTGAAGATCACCGACCATAATGTGAATAACTCTTTCAAGTGATATTTCTTCAGTTGGATATTCTTCGAATATAATTTGCGGAGAGGTGACAATTAATTTTTTATCGGCCCAGTGTTTCTTGAATGTTGCATAGCTTCTTCTTTCCATGTAAGGTTTTTGCACAACGATAAAAGATCCCGGGTCCATATTTTTCCGTGCAAGAAGTTGTTGTGTGAAAAGAATATTTTCACCAGTATTTGTCGATTTGTTCTCAATAAGAATTGATCCTTCCGGAACGCCCATGCTTACTGCTATGGCAGCAAATTGATCAGCTTCCGCTTCTGTCCACGTTTCTTTTGTGAAATTGCCCAGACCTCCCGAAAAAATGATCATTGGTGCCCATTCTTCAAGATACAATTGAGCTGCACGTTCGGCAACCCGGAGATCATGACTACCTAAAACAAAAATGCAATCTGCTTTTTCAAGAGCATGATGCATATGATGATAATCCCAAAGCTTCTTTGCCAATTTGAGTACTTCGTTGGTGACCATAGACGCGAAAATACAGAATGAAAGATCATTGGGATTCCAATTTACGATCATACATTCTTTTAAGAGGAACTGTATGATACAAAATCAAAACATGTTTCGCTTAACGGCATCATTCTGCTTATTCTTGCACTTCTTAATGGAATTGTTTTGAAGATTGCTATACAGTAAATGAAAATGGTATTGGCTTTGCTGGTGTCGTTGCCATTACTATTGCCGTCGAATACCGGAAATTCGATTGAGCACCACAACTACGGTAGCTAAGCCGACACAAAGGCAACACATTAACAACCTTCAGCCTCCCCCAGCAAGAGCCATTTATGCCTCTCTGCATTTGCTTTTTTCTGATGCTTCTTTACTCCCTTCTCACTTCAAATCAATTCATTACCTGAATTTGCAAGAAAAAAACTTTCAGTCTCATAAATTAAATTCCCTGGGAGCTTGTACCGGAACGATTATTTGAAAATCGTAAAATTCACTTTGATTTTTGTTATTTAAACCTTCCGCTCTGAATCTATTTTACACCCTGGAAATGTTTGTATTCAAAACAATGGATCACGACCATTTCTTTTAATTACATGTATGTCACATGATATAAAACAAAGGGAATCGGTAAGTTTGTGGAAGATGCGAAAAATTGAAACCATAGAAGAATTTTACAAAAGAAAATTCGAGTGGGTGCCACAGGATATCCGTAGTGATATCGGGCATTTCAACGTCTTTAAGCTAGATCCTTTTGTCGGAACCAATGCCAAGCCCGTACCATATAGCAGAAGAGATTATTTTAAAATAATGTTAGCAATAGGAAACAGTAAAGTGCATTATGCTGATGAAGTAATCAAAGTAAAAAAACAAGCATTATCCTTCTCTAATCCGCAGATACCATATAAGTGGGAACATACCGATAGAATTCGCAGTGGTCTTTTTTGTGTATTCACACCAGCTTTTTTTCATCAATATGGGAATCTAAATCAGTATGATGTTTTTCAACCCGGAGGAACACACGTTTTTGAATTAACTGATGAACAGGTAAATAAAGTTACGGCTGTATATGAGCGAATGTTTGAGGAAATTAATTCTACTTATAAACATAAGTATGATGCATTGCGAAACTTAACTTTCGAGCTGATTCATTTTGCTATGAAACTGCAACCCACAGAAAGGTTTGAAAGCCCGCATACAAATGCCTCTGATAGAATATCTGCATTTTTTTTAGAATTGTTAGAACGTCAATTTCCTATTGATGACACTCATCAAAGTTTAAGCCTGCGTTCCCCTGCAGATTTTGCAAAACAATTACATATTCACGTAAATCACTTAAACCGTGCAATAAAAGAAACAACAGAAAAAACAACATCACAAATTATTGCAGAACGAATTTTGCAGGAATCGAAAGTGTTACTGAGACACAGCGCATGGAACATTTCTGAAATTGCATTTTCTCTTGGCTTTAAAGAAGTAACGCACTTCGACAACTTTTTTAAAAAGCATGTAAAAGTTAGTCCGTTAAAGTTTAGAAATGTCTCAGATTCTTTATAACAACCATTGCATTAAGTTACTCTTATTACAGGTAAAACTTGCCAGTACTGAAAGCAGTAACAGTTTACTCTTGTAAATAGGTTCTTTTATTGACAATTCCTTCTGTGGGCTTGTTTGAAGCACTCAAACTTTTTTTTCTGCTACACATATACTATTGTCCCCGCGTCTCCGGGACGATTAAGCAATTAAAACAGAATAATGTTTTTGTGTTGAAACTTGAAAAGTAGACTGATTCGATTTCCGTTTGATTTTCGTAAATCATTGTTTGAATTTCATTAGCAGGCAGCCTGTCTAAAAATTGAACTTTGCTCTTTTTATTGAAGATGCAAAAATGAAAACACTCAAGAAACGCACACTTGGAAATAGCGAACTTCAAGTTTCATCTATTGGCATGGGCTGCATGAATTTAAGTGCAAACACCGGACCTGCTAAAGAGAAAAGCTATGGCATTACTGTCATTCGTCATGCGGCAGAAACCGGAATAACCTTTTTTGATACAGGGGAGGCTTACGGACCTTACGTTAATGAAGAGCTTGTGGGTGAAGCTCTTGCTCCTTTTCGTAAAGAGATAATCATCGCTACCAAATTTGGTTTTAAGTTAGAAAATGGTGCTGTCACTGGCGTTGACAGCCGCCCGGAACATATCCGTGAAGTAGCAGAAGCGTCGCTGAAGAGATTAAGAACTGACTATATTGATTTGTTCTACCAGCATCGCGTTGATCCTAATGTGCCCATTGAAGACGTGGTAGAAACGCTGAAAGATTTAATTCAGGAAGGCAAGATCCGATACTACGGTTTGTCCGAAGCTGCTGCAAAAACCATTCGTCGTGCTCATGCTGTTCATCCGGTAGCAGCAGTTCAAAATCAATATTCCATCTGGACAAGAGAACCCGAAGCAGAAGTATTGCCTGTATGTGAAGAACTGGGCATTGGCTTCGTGCCATGGGGTCCTTTAGGTACAGGATTTCTTACAGGCACAATAGACACCAATTCGAAGTTTGATGCTTCTACTGACCTGAGAGCAAATTTCCCCCGTTTTACACAAGAGAATATTAAAGCTAATATGCCAATAGTTGAAATGCTTCGCAACATGGCAAAGAAAAAGAATGCCACTCCTGTCCAAATTGCATTGGCCTGGTTGTTGGCGCAAAAGCCGTGGATAGTCCCTATTCCTGGTATGGACAAAGTGGAATACATTGATGATAATTTGAAATCAATGAATGTTGAACTAACGGCAGATGATTTGAAAGCGATAGACAACGAACTGTCGAAAATCAATATACAAGGTGAAAGGCTCGATGCGGGATTACTCTCAATGTCTGAACAATAAATTATTTTCTGTGTTATCAAATACAATAAAACAATGCGCAATTTTTTTAGCTTGTTCATTCTATTCCTATGCAAAGCTGATGTGCATGCCCAATCAAACATCAGAAGCAGACACACTTAAATTGTCGGATCAAATATTTCGGTGGGAAACTGAAAATAAAATTGATTCTTTGAAAAATGTGTTCGATGAAAAATTTGTGGTTGTGAACAGCAGTGGTGAAAGTCAAACGAAACAGGAATACATTACCAGATTAAAAAGCGGAAACTTCGTACATAACAATATAGACGTTGAGCAAAACACCAGTACTGTTGTAAATAATACAGCGACAGTAGTTGGAAAGGGCAAGTTCACAGTTACTATCTCCGGGGATCAAGTTAAACTTCCTCTTTCTT
>DATBFI010000242.1:0-12193 GCA_036558585.1 Chitinophagaceae bacterium | reverse complement strand
CCGCCCATACGCATATTAAATCCTAACTCATCATGATAATAACGAACTTTAGAACCATGATTTCGTAAGCTAAGTAAATGTTTATAATAATCTTCATTGTTTGTAGTGATACCACCAGCTTCACCACAAGCTCCTAAATTTTTGCCAGGATAAAAACTAAAGCAAGCCATCTCACCAAATGCCCCTACCGGCATTCCTTTAAATTTTGCTCCTTGAGCCTGCGCTGCATCTTCCAAAAAATGAATTTTGTGTTTTTTACAAATTGCCTTTATAGCGTATACATTAAAAGGCTGACCATACAGGTGAACACCAATAATTGCCTTGGTGCTACAATTAATTTTTTCTTCAATCTTTGTGGCATCAATTTGCCATGTATCTGAAGTGCAGTCAACAAACACAGGAGTGGCACCTGCATAGGAAACGCCCCAAGCTGTAGCAATAAAAGTATTTGCGGGAATAATTACTTCATCTCCCGGGCCAATACCAAGGGAAAGTATAGCTAAATACAATGCCGACGTGCCATTGTTTACTCCGACAGCATATTTGGTGTTACAAAAAGCTGCAAAGTTTTGCTCAAACTCTTCCACAAATGCTCCGCCGGAAAAAGCAGTATTATCATATACTTTTTCAAAGACTTCAAATACTTCTTTTTTGATTTGCTGATGTTGGCCCTTCAGATCAAGACACGAAATTTTTTCCTGGATTTCTATTCTAAGCATGTTATAAGGGTATTTGATCAAGACGTTTAATAATTCTTGCAGGGTTGCCAACTACTACCGCGTTTTCAGGAACGTTCCTGGTAACCACCGCCCCTGCCCCGATAATAGCTTTTTTACCAATCTGAACGCCACATAATATAATTGCACCTGAGCCAATGGAAGCACCTTCCTCAACATAAGTCTCTATACAAGTCCAATCGCTTTCTTTTTGTAATGAGCCATCTTCATTTGTTGCTCTTGGAAATTTATCGTTAATAAAAGTAACATTGTGACCTATGAACACATTGTCGGCAATATGTACACCTTCACAGATAAAAGTGTGGCTGGATATTTTGCAGTTCTTCCCGATCGTTGCACCTTTTTGTATTTCTACAAAAGTTCCGATTTTAGATCCACTGTCAATGCTGCACCCATATGCGTTGACAAAATCGTATATCATTACACCTTTACCTACTCTTACACTCTGCAGGTTTTGCTTATTGCTATTAATAGTAACTGTTTCCATTTTAGTACACCAAAACTTTTTCACTTTTGTGCTTAGTTAATTTTTGCGGCCCTTCCAGTAAAATTTCACAACCATTATGTTTAATTGATCTATCAGATGCTTCCAGGATTTTAACGACCTCAATACCAATGTGGCAAGAAGATTTGGGAAGTTTTTGTTCTTTTATAGAAGTAATAAAATCATTGGCCATTCCCAGAAGTGCTTCAGTAGTGTTAAGCTTTGGAACGTGAATATCCCCTGTTCTGTAATCTACAAGTACACGTTTCTTCTCCTCGTCAGTGGTATGGTTATAGCCGGTATCATACACTTTGACTTTTTCTGTAGGCTCCAAATCATTATACAAAATCATTTTTCTATCGCCCCCGATCAACATCATTCTTACTTTCACAGGACTTGTCCAGGAGCAGTTAAAATGTGCAATAAAACCTGAACTATAGTTTACTGTTAAGTAGGCGATATTTTCAATTCCATTATTGGTATGTGTAACGCCGGTAGCATTAACACTATAAGGACGCTCTTTCATGATGTAGTTTAATATTGAAATATCATGGGGGGCAAGATCCCAGAGTACGTTAATATCGGGCTGGAATAAGCCCAGATTTATTCTTGTAGAATCAAGGTATTTGATATTTCCTAGTTCACGATTATCTACTAATTGTTTCATTTTTTCTACTGCACCTGTGTATAAAAAAGTATGATCAACCATGAGTAAAACATCCTTTTGCTCGGCTAAATTGATCAGGAATTCAGCTTCCCGTACTGAAGAAGTCATGGGCTTTTCAATAAGCACATGCTTTCCCTGCAAAATCGCTTCTTTCGCTAATGAAAAATGCATGGAAACCGGTGTTGCAATTACTACAGCATCAACTTGCGGATCGTAAATAATTTCGTTAGCATCCCTTAGACCGGTTATACATGGAAATGTCATCGCGAGTTGCTGCAATCGTTCTGCACGTGCATCTGCTACGGATTTTATTAAACAATCTTTTGTAGCAAAAAAATTTCTGACAAGGTTAGGTCCCCAATAACCATAACCTATAATACCTAAACTGACCATATTCTATTTTAAATAAGACAATAATTAATTTTGATTCATGGGCCCTTTTTTGCCATAATATGGTTCGCTTCGCGTACATAAATCTTGTAAGGGCCGTACGGTTGTTTAAAGATTGAATACAGATTGCGCATCCTTATAATATTTGTAGTTTTACCATCAAACTCTTCAGGAGGCTCATTATAAATATTGTATGTTCCTTTATCATAGATCCCTTCGCTGCTTAGTTCTTTTGCAAATTCAGGAGATAATTCTGATGAACTGTGTATGATTACAAAGTCAACGTGAGGCAAAATTTTTTGTAATATTTTTAAAGAGAAGCTATCATTCCTGGGAATATACGGTCCATACATTTTCCAGTTAAGTGAACGTGCTGCGTAATAGAACTCATACGGGGCAAATACAGCATGGTTACCTGAACCGACCATCGATCGAGCTGCATGATAAATAAGGTCTCTGTTTCTGTCTGCCTTATCGTCAAGGGCCAGTATCGTTCGTATAATTAGTGAGAGACCAAATGCCCATATTAATAAAATAGACAACCCCAAACGGTTCAGTAAACTTGAAATTTGCTTTCCTTTTAACTCGTTCCTTACATAAAAAAGTCCCGCAGCTGATATAATCAAATAAGGTAGAAGGTATTGGACACGTTGGATGTATACCATAGTGAATACCATTAAAATTATTGTAACTATTGCCGAGACCATCAATCCAATATCCCGTTTTTTTATTATGCCAATTAAAGCAAGTACTAATAATACCGGAGTAAATTTTAAAACTGAAAGAAGTTCCTTAAATGCAGAGATAACATTGGAAAAATTAAGGGAATGAGAAGAAGGTCCGGAATGGGTGTTTGCTGCAATACCCTCAAGGACATTCGACCATTGTAAATATAAATATGGAGCAATTGGTGCTAGTAACAGCACACCTGCTATAAAACAGCCTGTTACAAAATAAATTGCCGGAAGGAATATGGTTTTTCTGTCTAAGTGGACTGATCTGCACTTGTTAATTAAACCGATCATTTCCTGGAAGACGAGCGGCAAAAGAAATATTGCAGAAGGCCATGTAAACAAAGCCAATATAACAAATGCGCCGGCAATTATTATTTTTGACTTTGAAATTCCGCCTTCAGGTAAATTGTTGTTAGTATCTCTAATGATCCAACATGATGTTAGGCAGAATGCTATCGTCCACCCGTCCACTCTTCCCATTGTATAAGCCTGCACAAAAAGAGGGTCAAGTAAAAACACCAGGCCGAGTAGAAAAGCTACTTTTTGAGAACTGCCTCTCGCAATTAACCATCCTCTCATTACTGTTGCTGCAAATAGGGCTCCTAACAATGCTGATATCCGGGGGCCATACTGTCCTGCGATCTCATAAATAAGCTCTTGTAAAACGGGGCCAATGTAGGATACGGAAAAGACTGGCTGATCTTTATCAGTAAGCCATGCAATTGACCAATCTGTATCCGGATGAAGTATTATTCTGCCCAGATCAAGCGTCATAAACTCATCAGAATGCAGGTAGGGCGCAACGTCAAGTGTAGACAAATAAATTATTCCTATTGTAACCAAAGAAAATATCCACATCCACAATAGCTTGCTCTCAGGCATGCCTGTTTTTCTGGAAAATTGCAATGGTTCCGCGGATGAAAGGGTAGAAGGCAGCATTGCTAAAAAAAGTATTTAAATGGCTGCGGCAAAACTTATAGGAGCCTTTGATTTCTTAGCGATAGAACGCTGAAGAACTTACTTAATTAAGTGATAGTAACTTTTGCATAAAAGTGAGGCAGGTCAAAATCAACATTAACTTAACAAGGTACCTAAATAAGAATATTCATAATCCTCATCATTATTTTTAAGCAATTTAATATCGCTTTCCATCATTTCTTTGACAAGGGCTTTTACATCATATTTAGGTTCCCATCCAAGTTTTATTTTAGCCTTGGTTGCATCACCAATAAGTTGCTCTACTTCAGTAGGACGGAAGTAAGCGGGGTCCACTGCTACCACTACTTTCCCGGTTTCGATCTGATATTCTTCATTTTCACATTTTGCTACTATACCTTTCTCATGTATTCCTTTACCAACAAAATTTACCGTGATGCCAACTTCATTAAATGCCATTCGAACAAATTCTCTTACTGTAGTAGTTACTCCTGTTGCTATTACAAAATCCTCAGGCGTATCTTGCTGGAGAATCCTCCACATGGCTTCTACATAATCTTTTGCATGGCCCCAGTCTCTTTTTGCGTCCAGGTTTCCTAAATACAAACAGTTTTGTAATGACAACACAATAGCTGCAACCCCTCTTGTTATCTTTCTTGTTACAAAGGTTTCTCCTCTCGTGGGGCTTTCATGGTTAAAAAGTATCCCGTTGCACGCAAACATTCCGTAAGCCTCTCTATAGTTTACCGTAATCCAGTAAGCATATAATTTTGCAATGGCATAAGGAGAACGCGGATAAAACGGTGTTGTTTCCTTTTGCGGGGTTTCCTGCACAAGTCCGTAAAGTTCTGAAGTGGAGGCCTGATATATTTTTGTTTTCTTTTCAAAACCTAATATTCTAATTGCCTCTAATAATCTTAGTGTACCTATGCCATCGGCATTAGCAGTGTACTCAGGAATTTCAAACGAAACCTTCACATGCGACATCGCTCCAAGATTATATATTTCGTCAGGGTGAGTCTCCTGTATAATTCTGATTAAGTTCGTGCTGTCCGTCAGGTCCCCATAATGCAGTTTAAAACGTAATGGGCCTTCATGCATATCCTGGTACAGGTGATCAATACGGTTGGTATTAATTAAAGAAGAGCGTCTTTTTATTCCATGCACCCTGTATCCCCTATTCAATAGAAAATTTGCAAGATAGGCACCATCCTGCCCTGTAATGCCTGTAATTAAAGCTGTTTTCATTTGGGTAAGTCTTTGTATAAGGTTGAGAGTAAAAATTGATTTTAAACTTTGTTAGATAATGACCTTTCTTTTTGAACAAAATTGTTATACGTTAGTCGGATCCCGTCTTTTAAGGAAATTCTATGATGCCACCCTAAAGCGTACAGTTTAGACACATCTAATAATTTTCTTGGTGTGCCATCTGGTTTTGTGATGTCAAAAGAAATGGCACCTTTAAAACCAACTATATCTTTTATTAAATATGCCAGTTCCCTAATTGATAATTCTTCTCCTGTACCCACATTAACAGGTTCTCTTTCATTATAATTCTTCATCAGGAATACACAAGCATCTGCCAAATCATCGGCATACAAAAACTCTCTTTTGGGATTTCCGGTTCCCCATACAACTACTTCTGATTGATCGTCCACCTTTGCCATGTGAAATCGGCGAATTAAAGATGGGAGTACGTGAGCGTTTACAGAATGATAATTGTCATTAATACCATAGAGATTGGTAGGCATTACCGAAATGAAATTGCAATTATACTGATCCTTATATGCTTCACATAGTTTTATGCCCGCAATTTTTGCTGTAGCATAAGGTTCATTTGTGGTTTCGAGGGGTCCGGTAAGAAGATATTCTTCCTTTAACGGTTGAGACGCCATCTTAGGATAAATGCAGGACGAACCTAAGAAAAGTAACTTTTGTACGTCGTACTTAAAGGAAGCGTGAATTGTATTCGCGGCAATCATTAAATTATCATAGATAAACTGTGCCCGATATGTATTATTGGCAACGATACCACCTACTTTTGCGGCGGCCATAAATACATAATCAGGGCGCTCGGCTCTGAAGAAAAAGTCAACCTTTTCCTGGTCCCTTAAGTCGAGTTCTGATGAGGAGCATGTAATGATATTTGTATACCCCTTTTTTTCAAGTAACCTCTTAATGGCAGAACCTACCATACCAGCATGCCCCGCTATATAAATTTTATCTTTAAAATACATGTCCTTATTACAGGTTGGAATTTAAAATGATGTTATTACCGGTGATTAATTCCACTATGTCGGGAAATTAAAATTGATGAAGTGATTGCAGAATTTGATTTTCTGATTTAGATTCAACTAATGAACGTGATTTCGGCATTATTGCATGTGCGGGATATATTTTTGGAACACATAATCAATAGAAAGAAATTCTTCCGCATATTTGCGTGCATTTCTTTTCACATTCTCATAATTATTTTTCAACACATTTTCAATTGCATTTGGTAAAGAATTTTGATTTCCGGGGTTAACTATTATCCCCATTCCGTTTGATGAAACAAGTTGATACAAATTGGTACCAGGCGTTGCCGAAACAATAACTAATCCTCCAACAGACAGAATAGTAGTTAACTTTGATGGCATAACAAGATCACCTGCATTCTCTTTTTGTAATACAAGATGAATATCCGCCATATTCAAAAGGCTGTTTAATTTTTCCGATGGCTGAATGGGCAGAAAAAAAACATTGTTTAACTGTTCCTCACTTACCAGCTTTTTTAATTTATCCTTGTATGGACCAGAACCACAAATAACGAATTTCAAATTTGTAACATCTCTGAAAGATTGTGCCGCATATAATATACTCTCCAATCCTTGTTTTTCGCCAATGGCTCCGGAGTATAACACAACTTTGTCGGAAGAGCACAAATTAAACTCTTCTTTTAATTTTGCTTTTTCTTCAACTGGATAAAATGATTTTACGTCTACCCAATTTGGAAAAAAAATTATTTCTCTTTTATATTTATCACCTATCTTTTTTATCATCCCTGCTGAAATGCTGCTTACGGTATCTGCGTTTTTAAGTATATATTTTTCAACTCTTAATAAAGTTTTGATTAAGAATTTTGATTTAATCATTTGCAAATCACGCGCCGCATCGATCTGCAGGTCCTGTATATGATACAAAAATTTTGCACCCCTTATTTTTTTATAAAAAATCCCCAATAATCCAATTTGAAAAGAAGGTGCAACTGTAATGACGGAATCATATTTTTTCCGAAACAGAAGTTCTGATACTTTTAAGAAAGCAAAACAAAAGAAAGAAAGATCAAGGATCATCCTGCTTTTACCGGTAGGGTTGTTAGGAACAAATTGAGGGCACCGGTAAATTTCAATTGGATTGGCTGGGTTTGAAGGTGACCATTTAAGTTCTCTTTTATACCATTTTGAATACCTTGTATAGGGTTCCTGAACTTTCCAATAGGGATAGTATGGGTAAGAAGTGATTACGGTACAATGATATCCCAAATTTGCCAATATATCTACCATTTCTCCATTGTATTTTCCTATACCCGTTGGCTCGGGATAATAATTTCCACCAATAATCAATATTCTTTTTACTTGCATACAATATGGTTTTGGGAATAGTTTTAACCAGCAATGATTAACCTTATAGCAGAGGTTTATTTGAGCCCAATCTGAAAAATAACCAACGATAGGCTTATTTTACTGCATCAGGACGTTTGCAGAGTTGAAAACTCAAATCGTATATTTATATTCTGAGCTGGTATGTGATGGTTCGCTTTTTTGGGAGATGACCTCCAGATCTGATTTTTGTAATATCTCCCCTGAAATTAAATAACCCAATGAAGGCAGAGCCACCTGGATTATATTATTTTTTATCATCCAAACCTCACTTTTATGCGTCACCAGGGTATAATCCCGTACACGGATTGTATCGTTGATAGTGACAGGAGTTTTTTTAAGCCTGACGTTTTTGTATTCTTTTAAAAATTCTTTTATGATTTTAATTTCTTTGTCGGGAATTATTGCCGGTTTATTTAGCCAATACGCAAGATTGATCACGCCTTTTATACATAACAATTCTTTATACTGGCGTTCATTAACTCTAACGAATATATAGGAAGATAAGAGTGGTTCTCTGAAGCTTTTTTTAAACCAATACCACTTGCTGCAGGTAGTATAAAAGGGGCAATAATTTTCTATTTTCTTTTTTGTAAGTGATTCAACAACCTTTTTTTCAAAGCGAGGTTTTGTGTAAATAGCATGCCATTTCAGTTCCATCAGTCAGTACGTCAAAGTGTTGAAAAATTATTCTTAAACCAGCAACTGGTTGAGTATCGTTCTCTATAATAACGATTAGATTTCTTGTGGCTTTCTTCTGTAGATATAATCTTTATAAATATTTTCATAGCCATACCCATATCCAAATCCGTATCCTTTTTTAATAAATCCTCTTGACTTTATTCCATTAAATACAATGGCTAAGTTTTTAAATATTTTTATTTTATGGTTTTCATCCATTAATTGTATCAATGTTTTGGGTGTGTATCCATGTCTTACAATGAATAAAGTCGTATCACAATATTCTGACAGGGCATAAGCATCTGCAACAGGGTCAATAGGAGATGAATCAACAATTATAAAGTCAAATGTATCTTCAAGGAATTTAAATAATGTATCTAATCTCCCATCCAGGAGTAGTTCGGCAAGATTCGATGAGCCGGTTCCCGCTGGCACAACAAAAAGTTTATCATGATCGGTACTTTTTATCACCTCATAAGGTTCACAAATTCCTTCAAGAAATTCAATCGCGCCTTTTTCTTTTGTGAGGTTAAATATTTTCGAAATATTAGATTTTCGTAAATCAAGATCAACCAGTATCACTCGTTTCCCCGATAGTGCAAGACTTAATGCAAGATTAGAACTTACGAAACTTTTCCCTTCTCCCGATATATTCGAAGTAATCAACAATTTTCTTTTGCTTTTTATCTTTCCATATAAACCAATTGTAGTTCTTAATTGCCTGAATTGTTCAGCAAGAAATAAATGTTTGGTGCGATCAACTACCAAAGACGCTTTGTCTTTGACCTTCGCTAGCTCTGCTGCAATTGGTATAGAAGTCAGGCTTTCTATCTCGGAACGGAAAAGTATTTTAGAGCTGAATACTTCCCTTGCCGTAATAAATCCAATCCCAAGTAAGATCCCCAAACCCATTGCCATTAAATAAATAACAGATTTACTCGGCGAATTAGGTATCATTGAAGATTCGGCGGCATCTATGATCTCATTATCAGCAACAGTAGAAGATCGGGAAAGCGCTGTTTCCTCTCTCTTTTGTAACAAAAAAGTATAAACACTACTTTTAATTGCCTGTTGACGGCTAAAGTCCAATAACTCCTTTTCCTTCTGAGGAATTGTACTTAATTGAGCGTTAGACTCATTTTTTGACGAATTTATATTTTGAACACTGGTCAGCAAACTGGCACGTAAATTATGAATACTCTCTAAAATGGTCGGTCTGATCTTATCACTCTCTGTTTTAATTGTTAGCAATGCGGGATTATTTTCTCCTGTTGTTTTTCTCATCTTTTCATATAACAAATCCGATTCATAGAGCTTTTGCAACAATTGGTTTAATAATGGATCAGTTAATCCTAATGTAGAAGGGACAATGCCTGCGCTGTTATCTTTTGAAACTACATATTTTTCTACCTGATTTAATATCGCTAACTGGAGATTAATTTCAGCTATCCGTTTATCATTGCTACCAACATTTTCTAAAAACAGTTGACCTTGTGAACTTAGATTGGTTATCCCTTTCGTAGCCTTATAATTTTGAATACTTTTTTCAAGTGAATCAAGATCACTTTCCACATACCTTATCCGATCTTCCACAAATGCTAAAGTATTCGATGCCATTTTATTCTTATCATTTATGGATGCCTGATAATAAGCCTGGCATAAACCGTTCAGTATGTCCTCGCCTCTTGAAGGAACGTGATCCTTTAATTTTAACGCAATCACGGAAGAATTACTTTTAACCGGAAATACACTTAAATTGGCAAGTATTCCATTGGCAACTACGCTTGGTTGAACAAGATTAAAAAAAAGAGGCTTTATTGTTTTTGAATTTTGCTTCTCATTTTTTTCGAACATTAGAATTCCATAGGGTGTATTTACCCAGCTATTTAAAGGGTAAGAATGGTTACCGATTTTAACTGTTTTGGTTCGGTCATCATAAGAAAAATATATGCTGTTCTGTTCACGGACCTTGTCTGGATCGTGTGAAATAATTATAACTGGCGAAGTGTTGTATGCAGGAACAGCTTGGATATTGCCTTCTTCAAAAACCGCGGCATATAAATGAAGTTTATTTACTACTTGCTTCATAAACGTTCGTGATTGAAGAACTTCAATTTCATTTTCTACATTTTTTTGATATGGCAGAAGATTTAACGCTTCCATCATCGCCGCGTCACCAGAATGAGGACTTTCATCTTTAATTAATATCGTAGCACTTGATTCATACAGAGGAGTAAGAAACCGTGTGTAATCCCAGGCTGCCACACAACTAAGCAATACTAATAGCACAAATAAAGGCCAGTATGGGAAATACCGGAACAGCAACATATTAAAAGATATATTCCCTTTCATTTTATACAATTATCTGGTAAAATACTCTAGCACAAGGAATGCGAACGTCAACGTACTCATGACAATGGGATAAACCTGGTTAAACCTGCTGGTGCCTGCAACTTTTGCCTTATTAGGCTCAACATATACAATATCCTCAGACTTTAAATAATAATAAGGCGAAGTAAAAAGTTCAGTACTATTTAAATTAACGCGCTTAATTTTTTTTACCCCTTTTTCCTCGCGAATGATCATAATATTGTCGCGCTTTGCCTGAATAGTTAAATCTCCTGCAAAGCCCAATGCTTCTAACAAGGTAATTTTTTCATTAGGCACTGTAACCACTCCCGGGCGTGTTACCTCCCCAAGTACCGTAACCCGGTAGTTTAAATATCGAATAGTAACATTAGGATCAACCAGAAGTTTTTTATCACTAAGTGCTTTTGAAATGGTGTCTCTTAACCCCTTTTTTGTAAGACCTGCAGCCTTGATATCACCTATTAACGGAAATTGAATAAACCCATCCTGATTAACAAGGTAGCCGGATGCGGTTCCGGAGGAATTGGATGCATTAAATATTTCTGTTGCTGCCGGGTTCATACTGCTAACAGAAATGCTAAGCATATCATTTTTTTGTATAACCGGCTCCAGATATTCTGCATTTGAGATTATGTCTGAATCCTGAATATTATTGAAATAAATTGCTTCTTTCGTGTCCACACAAGAAAAAAATATGAGAAAAACAAATGGCAATATGAGAAACCTTTTTTTGCATTTATCCATTTTAATTTTATTATACTGATGAGAATAGGGTTGAAGTGATTGGAATTAGATCAATTTGTGTAAGGGTAATTAAACAACTCATTCACGAATTTTGCTATGTGGATGAAGAAGAATTAAATTTTGTTGTAACTATTCAACTTTCCGGATGCTTGCTTAAATACTCAACAGGTAAATTGGCCAATACGCCTCTTTGCAATAAGTCAATCCGTACCAAAATTTTTTGTTTGCCTTTATACTGAATTACTTCACAAGAACGACCCGTAAAGGGTCCTTTCGTTATCAATAAATTTTTTCCTGGCTGTAAATATTCTGTAGATACCTCAATTTCTTTACCATTATTTACAATCAATTGGATATTATCAATAATGGAATTTGGAACTGTTGCAATTTTTTTTCCTGTTTTAATGTAGTACAAAACACCCTCGGCGGATAAACTACTGTAGTATGATTGATTATCCTTTAAATAAACAAAAACATACGAGGGAAAAAGGGGCAGTTCTAAATATTTTTTTCTGTCATGCCATGTCCTAAGCGTTTTTATTGTAGGCAGAAATGAACCAATTTCTAATCTTGTCAGACTTTCAACAACTTTTTTTTCATGACGCGGCTTTGTATAAATCACACGCCATGCAGGAATAAAATTATTCATTTAAAGGGCGAAATTTTACAGTCTAAAAGGTTACGCTAAAAATTAATAATTAGTATAATTTAAATCATTCAACAAGAGTTAATACACATCATATAATTATTCACTCTCTCAAAACTGAATTTACTACTACTGAAAGCAGTTGGCAAGAAAGCATAGCTAT
>DATBFI010000241.1:0-10328 GCA_036558585.1 Chitinophagaceae bacterium | reverse complement strand
ACAAAAGTGATCGGCATAAACAAATAAATCAGCACATCAGGGAGTGATAACTCCTTCTTCATGTCATTACTCTTTGTCTTTATGATTTTAAAAAATTATGCTCCGGGATCTAAAACTTCTAAACTCAATTAAAAATCTTTCCATTTTTCTTATATCGTTCTCATACCTCACATTCGTTAGCTTTGCGAACAGTAAATAATAACCGATGGAAAAACTTGAAAATTTTGTCATGGGAAAATGGGTAAAGGGGGACGGTGATGGCCAGCAGTTATACAATGCAGTTACCGGGGCACCAATAGCTATTGCCTCGAGCGATGGCCTTGATTTTAAGGCTATTTTAGAATTTGGACGAAATACAGGTTCACCCGCTTTAAGAAAAATGACTTTTCATGAACGCGGATTGATGTTACGTGCTCTTGCTTTATACTTACGAGATCATCTCGAAAAATTTTACCATGTTAGTTATATGACAGGTGCTACGAAAGCCGATAGCTGGATAGATATTGAAGGTGGCATTGGTAATTTGTTTGCAAACGCGTCGTTGCGCCGCAAGTTTCCAAACGAATCTTTCTGTCTTGATGGTGAAGGTCATAATCTCAGTAAGAGCGGTTCTTTTATGGGGCATCATTTACTGGTGCCAAAAGAGGGAGTAGCCATTCATATCAATGCTTTCAATTTTCCGGTATGGGGTATGCTTGAAAAAATTGCAGTGAATTTGCTGGCCGGTGTTGCAGCTGTGGTTAAACCTGCTACTATTACATCATATTTAACAGAAGTAGTTGCCAAAGAAATTATTGCATCAGGAATTTTACCGGAAGGCGCATTACAACTAATCTGCGGCTCTGCTGGTGATATGCTGGACCATGTAACCGCGCAAGACATTATAACATTTACCGGCTCAAAATCAACAGGTTTAAAACTGAAGAGTAATGCAACTATTTTACGGGAAAGTGTTCCATTCAATATGGAAGCCGATTCACTGAATTGTATTGTACTGGGCGACGATGTTACGCCTTCGATGCCCGAATGGGAAATTTTTATAAAAGAAGTGCGCAGGGAGATCACCGTAAAGGCGGGACAAAAGTGTACGGCAATCAGGAGAATATTTGTTCCTCAAGATAAGCTTGAAGATATTCATCTTGCATTGGGTAAAGCCTTATCCCAAACAACGATCGGCAATCCTTTAAATGAGAAAGTGAGGATGGGGGCACTCGCAGGACAAGGCCAGAGAGAAGAAGTAAAGAACCAAATACAAAAGCTGCTTGCAACTTCCCAAATTATTTATGGTTCGCTTGACAGTGTTGAAGTAATTGATGCAGATGCAGAAAAGGGCGCATTTATCAGCCCTGTTTTATTATTGAATGAAAATCCTTTGCATGCAAAAGAGGCACACGAGGTGGAAGCATTCGGTCCCGTTTCTACATTGATGCCATACCAATCGCCCGATGAAGCCGTCTATCTTTCAAAGATGGGCAAAGGTTCTTTGTGCTCTACAATTGTAACCGCCGACGATCAAATTGCAAAACTTTATGTTCTGGGCGCCGCATCACATCATGGAAGAATCCTTGTGCTAAACAATGATTGTGCAAAAGAAAGTACGGGTCATGGCTCGCCCTTGCCATTACTGGTTCATGGTGGCCCGGGGAGAGCAGGAGGTGGCGAAGAAATGGGAGGTGTAAGAGGAGTGAAGCATTATATGCAACGTGTGGCCGTTCAGGGTTCGCCAACGACCATCACCGCCATTTCCAATGTGTATCAGCCCAATGCAAAAGGCAGGGAAGATGTGGTGCACCCCTTCAGGAAATATTTTGAGGAAGTGCAAATTGGTGACCAGCTGATAACAGGGAACCGAACGATAACTGAAGCCGATATTATCAATTTTGCCAACCTTAGCTGGGATCATTTTTATGCCCATGTTGATGCCACTTCACTTCAGGGCACTTTATTTGAAAAACCTGTTGCACATGGTTATCTTATTCTAAGCGCTGCAGCCGGGTTATTTGTAGAGAACAGCCAGAAATGCCCTGTATTGTTGAATTACGGCATTGATGAGTTGCGCTTCACAAAGCCTGTATATGCGGGAACTACTATACAAGTGCGTTTTACATGCAAAGAAAAAATTCCGCAGGATCTGAAAGATGAAAAAGATATTCCGAAGGGAATTATAAAGTGGTTTGTGGAAGTATCCGATGAAACCAATGAACAGGTGGCGGTAGCCACGATACTGACAATGGTAGCTAAGAAAAATGGCTAAAAGTTGGACGAGAGGGAAGCAATTGCCTGTTACCTGAACCAACTTTTTTACTCCTATTTTGTTGTTGCAATTAATTCTCAGAACCGACAAGCAACATGTAATCTGATTTCTTCTCCGGCAATTAAAAATCTTGTTTATACAAATTGATTCAATTATTTTTCTTAATTGAAGTTAATTTTATACTACCATTTTGATCACCAGAATTACAAAGCGCTGAAGCGAGTGACACAACAACTGCTTAATAGTAAATGAACAGCTGATCACATAAAACACAGAACTTAAAAAAATTTATTTCTTAAATCTCTAGCTTATGATACAGCAGGTGAAAGAAGGCTACGTAAAAGTTGAAAGAGAACATGGTATTGCAACCATTGAATTTTTTCATCCCCAAAGCAATTCGTTGCCAGCAAAAATCTTAGAAACGCTGGCATCAGACATCCATAGTGAAAGTTTGAATCCGGAGACAAAAGTCATTGTTTTAAAATCGGCAGGAGACAAAACTTTTTGCGCAGGGGCTTCTTTTGATGAGCTTGTTGCAATAAATAACGAACATGATGGATTGATTTTTTTCATGGGCTTTGCCAACGTTATTAATGCAATGCGAAAATGCAATAAACTTATCATTGCCCGGGTACAGGGGAAATGCGTAGGCGGTGGCGTTGGTATTGTGGCAGCGGCAGATTATGCAATTGCTGTTGAAGGCGCCGAAATCAAGTTGAGTGAGCTTACTATTGGTATTGCTCCGTTTGTGGTTGGGCCGGCAATTGAACGAAAAATGGGCTTATCTGCATTCAGCCAGTTAGCTATTGATGGCGGAAAATGGAGAACAGGGGATTGGGCAAGAAGAAAAGGCCTGTATGCTGAACTACATCCAAGTATTGAAACCATGGATGATTCTATAGATGGTTTTTCAAATGTTCTTGCACATTCAAGCACTGAAGCAATGCACGAACTGAAAAAGGTCCTTTGGCACGGTACCGATGACTGGGATCATTTATTGAAAGAAAGAGCGGCGATAAGCGGCCGATTGATATTAACAAAATATGCAAAGGATGCCATTCAAAAATTTAAAGAGAGGGTGCGATCTTCGCAGTCATGATTTTTTATCACAACCCCTAACCGACTCTACTTTGTTTCTTTACTCGTGAAGATAATTTCAAAAATTTTTTTAGTCAGGTCCATTATTTTTGAATTGAATAATGAACAGCTTTGACAGAAATAATTTTTTTTCATTCTGCGATGTTATATCTAAAAAAGATAGTGATCTTAAAAAAATAACCACTCAATATGGCTATCCTCCTTTCTGGAGCCGCGTTCCGTCGTTTGCTACCCTTATTCATATTATTTTGGAACAACAGGTTTCACTGGCCTCCGCGAAAGCAGCTTTTTTAAAATTAGAAGCAAAAATTGGCCATATAATTCCCGAAAAGATTTTATTACTTACAGATGATGAAATGAAGTCTTGCTATTTCAGCAGGCAAAAAATAAAATATGCAAGACACCTGGCAGATGCGATTGTAAACGGAGAATTGAATATTGAACAGCTAAATAATTTGCCCGATGATTTGGTGAGAACTGAATTAAAAAAAATAAAAGGGATTGGTGACTGGACTGTTGATGTTTATTTGATGATGGTACTTCATCGATGTGATTGTTTTGCAGGTGGTGATATTGCTTTAATGAAAAGCATAAAAGAAGTGAAAGGCTTACCACCTCTCACTTCAAAGGAAGAAATTTTAATAATTACCGAAACCTGGAAACCTTACAGAACGATCGCTGCCTTTATTTTGTGGCATGCGTATATTAAAAAGAGAAATTTAAAGTTCTAAGCTATGAGCTATGAGTTTTAACTGCTCAAAGCTCAGGACTGGCAGCCAAAGGAATTAAAGATCATCGTATTCGTACAGGGGATCTATAGCTGTTCCCGGAGCCATATCCATTAATGGTTTTAACAATCCATCTTTTAATCCATAGACCCAGCCATGCAGATGGGGTCTTTGCTCATTTTTCCATGCACGCTGGATGATAGAAGTTTTTGCCAGGTGGATCAATTGTTCCATTACATTCAATTCCACTAAACGATCAATTCGCTTTTCTTCGTCGTCAATCGCATTCAATTCGTCGGCATGTAAGCGATACACATCTTTAATATTTCGCAGCCACATATTAAGCACCTGCTTAAAATCGTGATTAGTTGTTGCAGCCTTGATACCTCCACAACCATAGTGGCCGCAAACAATCACATGCTTAACCTTAAGATGATTTACGGCATAATCCAACACACTTAAAAGGTTTACATCCGTGTGCACAACCATGTTGGCAATGTTGCGGTGCACAAATATTTCACCCGGCTGTGTGCCTGTTATTTCATTAGCCGGCACACGGCTGTCACTACACCCGATCCAGAGAAATTCCGGCGTTTGCAAGCGTGACAGTTGATCAAAATACAAGGGGTCGTCTTCCGTCATTTCCTTTGCCCATGCTTTATTCTCCAGGAGTAATTTTTCGTAAGATTTCATATTTTTCTTTTGATTTTTTAAAATGAGGATTTATAACTGGCCTGCACTTAAATATGCAAGGGTATGATGCAACAGGAGTTGCATAAATTTTCAAAAAGCTGGTCCCAAAATATTCATATTAAGTGCTCAGCATCTTTTCTTCTGCGTGGCGTTTAATAATCAACTGGTGGTTTCTTTTTAACTGGCTTCTCTTAATTTGCACTCTTATATTTTTCAGGTGAGCATGCTTCATAAAATCATTGATCACTTCTATAACATCCTTATCAATAAAATCTGCACGGGCGATGTCAATCAGCACGGAAGCATTTTTGGGCACTTCTTCCAGCTTCGCTTTCAAAATAGGTTTGTTGAGAAATGATACATCCTTTCTCAGGCGAAACAAATATTTATTATTATCGTTCACAACTAATAATGCAGTTTTAAAATTACTGTGCATTACAAAAAATAAACCTACGCCGATACCAATAAGAATGCCGATCAAAAGATCAGTAAAAATAATTGCTAATACTGTTACAGCAAAAGGTATAAACTGGTCTAAGCCTTTTTTGTATAACTCCTTAAAAATTGCAGGCTTTGCCAGCTTGTACCCCGTATAAATAAGAATTGCTGCAAGCGCTGATAAAGGTATCAACCTGATAACAGAGGGAATAAATGCAACGCTCAATAAAAGAAATACGCCATGCATAATAGTTGACAATTTTGTTTTTGCTCCTGAATTCATATTTACTGATGTGCGCACTACCACGGATGTTACCGGTAATCCGCCCAGCAATCCCGAAACAATATTGCCAATGCCCTGTGCTTTCAATTCACGGTTTGTAGGGGTTACACGCTGATAGGGATCTAAATCATCGGCTGCCTCTATGTTTAATAATGTTTCAAGACTTGCAACAATGGACAATGTTATTGCTGTTGTCCATACAGTTGAATTTGTAAAAGAGCTCCAGTCCGGCATTGTAAAAAATGTAAAGAATTCCTGCATGTTTGATGCTACCGGCAAGTTTACCAACTGGCTTTCATGCAATGCAAATTTTTCGTCTGCAAAAACATTTATTGCCGCAGCAACGAGCACTACTACAAGAGGAGCGGGGATCAATTGAAACAACTTTCCTTTTTTAATCAGAACCTTATCCCACACGATTTGCATAACCAATGAAAGAACTCCTATTATCAGTGCAAGCGGTGTAATTTTTCCAAGGGCCCGTCCTATTTCGCTAAAGGTATTCTGACTGTCGGGTTGTACAAATTTATAATCACCTTCAAAGTCAGCATCATAACCAATAAGGTGTGGAATTTGTTTCAGGATAAGTATTATACCAATAGCTGTAAGCATTCCCCTTATAGCGCTTGAAGGAACATAGTCGCCAAAAACACCCGCCCTTATAAAACCCAGGATCAATTGGAATGCACCCGCTATAACTACAGACAATAAAAAAGTTTCATAAGCGGGCATTTTTAAAATTGCAGCGGCAACTATTGCTGTTAAACCGGCTGCAGGACCACTTACACTTAAATGAGACCCACTTAAAGAGCCGATAACAATACCCCCGATTATGCCGGAGATAAGTCCTGAAAATAAAGGAGCCCCAGAGCCTAATGCGATGCCCAGACAAAGTGGTAAAGCAACAAGAAATACAACGAACGCTGCCGGGATGTCGGCAAATATATTCTTAGAAATACTTTTCATATTTAACCTGTTTTGGCTTGAATAAATAATTAGACAATCATGTAAAACTGTATCAGTTCACAATGAAGTTTTCGCTCCGATCGTATCGGAACCTTCAATATGACGGAGAGAATTTATTGATGTATACTAACTAAGCAATATCGGGAGGAGGAACAAGTATTTCGAGCGAATGATTAGAGGGAATATCCGAAGTATAGAGGCTAAAGCCATAAACTTTATTCGAAGAACATAAAAAATCAATGGTATTTAAATCATGAACAAGATCCTCATTTAATGGCGTTCTTTGGGTTTGTTTAGCTACGCTCATTCCATGAGGCAATTCTTCATTTATCTGATTACCGAAAAGAACATATCCTACCTGTTTTACGGGCAGCACCTGCAGCAGTAATGTGAAAGTTAAAAAAAGGGCTATGATCTTTTTCAGCATCATTGAAGTGCAAAGAAACCATCCTAAATTGAATTATGCAAGCTCTTCTAAAAGTTTAACACAAGAATGAGAATGATCGTGATGAGGCCGCAGCTGTAGTATAACTTTTTTCCGGAAAAACTAAATATTCATTCCACCACAAACGCTTATCACCTGGCCGGTTATATAAGAGCTCATATCACTTGCGAGAAACAGAGTTGTATTGGCAATTTCTTCTGCTTTTCCAAAACGTCCTAAAGGAATTCTTTTTAAAAACTCGTCTTGTCCTGTTCCTTCTTTTAAATAATGGGTCATATCTGTTTCGATAAACCCCGGGGCAATTGCATTGCAACGAATATTGCGGCTGCCCAACTCATGGGCAACAGATTTCGTAAATCCAATTATACCGGCTTTGCTCGCAGCATAACTTGTCTGGCCTCCGCTTCCACGCATACCAACAATGGAACTCATATTTATTATACTGCCTGATTTTGCTTTCATCATCGGGCGAATAACTTGTTTTGTGAGATTGAATACACTTTTCAAATTTGTATTCATTACCTTATCCCATTCTTCTCCGGAAAGACGTAGCAATAAATTATCTTTAGTTATGCCTGCATTATTTACACACACATCAATTTTACCAAATTCTTTCAGCACATCATTTACAAAAGTTTCACCAGCGGTATAATCACCTGCATCACTTTTATACGCTTTTGCTTTCACCCCGCTATCCTTCAACTGGTTCTCAAGAGCCGAAGCTTTTTCAGCGCTGCTGTCGCTCACGTAGGTGAACGCAACATTTGCTCCATGTTCTGCAAGCTTTAAAACAATGGCAGCGCCAATTCCGCGCGATGCACCGGTAACGATAGCAACTTTTCCTTCAAGTAATTTCATATGTTAGTTTTTGATGTGGGCAAAAGTAATATTTCTATGAAAGTGAGTTTTTAGTTATGATCCCGGCAATAGTTTTTATAGCATCATCCGTTGCGTCGCACTCTTCAACGCCTTGCTATATCATGGACATAAACGACAGTGAAACCTCTTATTAATAATTCACTACCTGCTCTTCGATGGTTTCAGGAATCTCGCGCCATTCATATTGCTGGTTGCGCAATTGCGGCTCAAAACCTGCTTCCCTTATTGCTTCTTGAATTGATTTATACGTAAACCGGTGGGGTGCCCCGGCAGCGCTTACAACATTTTCTTCTATCATGATGCTGCCAAAATCATTTGCTCCTCCATGTAAACAAATTTGTGCTGTTTGTTTTCCTATTGTCAGCCAGCTTGCCTGTATATTTTTAATGTTGGGTAACATGATGCGGCTTAATGCTATCATGCGAATATATTCCTCTGGTGTTATAAGATTATGTACGCCACGTATACGTGCAAGCAGTGTATCCACGTCCTGGAACGTCCACGGAATAAAAGCAAGAAACCCCTTTGCATTTTCAGGTTTTTTTGATTGCACTTCGCGTATGCGTACAAGATGCAGAAATCTTTCTTCGATCGTTTCTACATGACCAAACATCATTGTTGCACTGGTAGTGATGTTTAGTTTGTGTGCCTCCTGCATAATTGCAAGCCATTCATCAGCGCCACATTTGCCTTTACTGATCAGTCTTCTCACGCGGTCAACAAGAATTTCAGCACCAGCGCCCGGCAATGAATCAAGACCAGCCTCTCTCAAAGCGATCAATACATCGCGATGATTCATCTTTTCAAGCTTGCAGATATGTGCAACTTCAGGAGGGCCTAAAGCGTGCAGCTTTAATGAAGGGAACTCCTGCTTTAACTGGCGAAAAGTTTTGGTATAAAAATCAAGACCCAATTGTGGATGATGACCTCCCTGCAACAATAACTGGTCACCTCCGTAACGAAAAGTTTCTTCAATTTTTCTGCGATAGGTAGCCATATCCGTTATATATGAGTCTGGATGGCCGGGAACGCGATAGAAATTGCAAAACTTGCAATTGGCTATACATACATTGGTGGTATTTACATTGCGATCAATTTGCCATGTAACTTTGCCATGCGGCACTTGTTTTTTTCTCATCTCATCTGCAACAAACATGAGCTCTGTTAGCGGTGCATAATGAAACAAGTGAACACCTTCATCCACAGTTAAAAATCCGAAGCTCAAAGCCTTTTGATATAGTTCAGGAAAATTCATTCTGTATAATTTAAAATCAAAACAAAATTATGACAAGCTCTTTGCAAAAAATATTTCCTTCTTAAAAGTATAATTGCAAATATCTGATTAAAGGTTTGGAGCATATTTATCAGCAACGTATCTTCATTTTTGGCGATTGTAAACAAAAAGTTCAAGAGTGCGACGCAACAAAAGTTCAATCACTGCTTCTGTAGTCGGGTACATAATTATTTTCTTCGTTATAGGACCGCGCGCAATAGCCCAGGAAGAATTTATAGCTCCCCCGGCAAAATATATTGCTACCATTCCTTTCACAATGCTAACGGGGGGCATTGTAATTGTACGTGCCACATTGGATAATTTTAAAGACTCATTGAATTTTGTACTTGATACCGGCAGCGGTGGTATTTCAATTGATTCTACCACCTGCGCTGAACTTGGCCTGCCAAAAAAAATGAGCGATAAAACTGTTCGGGGTATTGCTGGTATGAAAACTGTTGAGTTTACTTATAACCATGCCATACACCTGCCGGGATTGACTGTTGAGAATCTTGATTTTCACATAAACGATTATGACATTCTCACCAGCGCTTATGGAGTTCGCATTGATGGCATTATAGGATATAGTTTCCTGCGCAGATATATTGTGGCTATTGACTATGATGAGTTGAAATTTGATGTGTTTATGCCGGGAACTTTTAAATATCCGCGCGGCGGTTATTTGCTCAGGCCGCAATTTACCACTTTGCCTATGCAGCAGGCTTCCGTAAGAGACAACACAAACAGATCAGGAAAATTTTATTTTGATACAGGTGCAGGGCTATGTATGCTATTGAATGAAGATTTTGTACAGGATAGTTCACTGCTCCGTTCAAAAAGAAAAAAATTTCCCACGGAAGCAGAGGGACTGGGTGGAAAAAAAGCCATGACATTAACGGTTGTAAAAGAAGTTCGTATAGGACCGTATCGTTTTCGCAACGTGCCGGTTTATATTTTTGATGACGAGTTCAATATTACTTCCTACCCCATACTTGGTGGTTTAATCGGCAATGATATCCTGAGAAGATTCAATGTTATTCTTAATTATCCCGAACAGCAAATCTATATTCGTTCCAATAAACATTATCTGGATTCCTTTGATTATTCTTATACCGGTCTAGGTATGTACATTGTAGAGGGAGCAATAACTGTAACAGAGATCATGAAAAAATCGCCGGCCGAAGAAGCGGGTTTCAAAGAGGGAGATATTGTAATAGGTGTTGAAAATAATTTATCGGGTAATATACAAACATATAAAACACTCCTGCAAA
>DATBFI010000240.1:0-7412 GCA_036558585.1 Chitinophagaceae bacterium | reverse complement strand
TCTTTGCACTCTTCAACCTGCTGCTGTTTAATATTTGCGTCTCGCAGCAGGTGTATAAAGATGTTTATTTTATGCAGGAATACCATCAGCCTCTTTTGATTGGCAGCAATACAGAAGAGAACGGAGTGAGGAGCATCACTGTTGACAAAAACATGAATGTATTTATTGCCACAGTAAAAGGTATTTTGATGAAAAGCGCCAATGAAACATCTTTTAAAAATATTTTACCGGAAAATGATAGAGGGCCTGCCTATGCAGTGATGACAGATGAACACTCAACAGTATGGATGGGAACTTGGAACGGCATATTTACGTATGCAAATAATCAACTAAAAAAACTGGATGGAACGGAAGGTCCTGTTGCTTCTGTGTGTATAGCAACCGAAGGTGTGTATGCGGCAGGGCCGAAAGGTATCTGGTTTTATAGTAACGGAAATTTTACAAAGAAGAATTATGCAATCGCAAAAACTATCAGGTGCGTGATATCTGACAACAACAAGGGCATTTGGGTTGCAACTGATGTAGGTTTATTCCATTGTAATGATGATGGTGTAAAACATTATTATCAAACCGGTTTGCTCATCAGCGCAGCATTGAAGGGTTTGGCCATCGATAACAGGAAACAGTTGTGGGCTGCGGGTTTGGGAGGTATAAGTATTATAAGAGATGATGTGCAGCAAAGCGCTCTGCAACCCGCAAACGGAATCCCGTCTGTGTTTGTGAACTGTGTAAAACATGCCGCCGATTCCGTAATGTGGATCGGCACTAACTGTGGCGTAGCGCGGTTTTCTCCGGATGGTGATCACTCACTTCTTTTTACACGCCGCTGGTTAATGAATGATAAAGCAAATGATATTGCTTTTGACACAGCCGGTAATGCATGGATAGCAACCGCGGAAGGCGTGAGTATGATAGGGAGGAGAAAAATGAACCTGCAAAGTAAGGCAGACTATTTCTACGAGGTGCTGATGCAACGACATATAAGAGAACCATGGATAGCGGGGCAATGCCATTTAAAAGTGGAAGGGGATATCAGTACATGGTATCCTGAAGATGATGATAACGACGGTGAATATACGGGCAATTACCTGGCAATGGAAAGCTTCAGGTATGCGGTTACAAAAAATGAAGATGCCAGGCAGAAAGCAAAAAAGGCTTTTGATTTTCTTGTGCAATTGCAAACAGTAACAGGCGGCAATGGATTTTTTGCAAGAACGATAGTGCCTGTAGCGTGGCGTGATCGTGTGCACGATGGTAATACCACTTACACGCAACAGCAACTGGCAGATGAACTGGTGAACGATCCTCGTTTTAAACCTGTAGAAGAACGCTGGCATACATCGGCTGATGGTAAATGGTTATGGAAGGGCGATGCCAGCAGCGATGAAATGTGCGGTCACATGATGGGCTATTTTTTTTATTATCAGCTTGCAGCAGATGAAAACGAAAAAGCTCTTGTGCGTAAACACGTAAGCTCTATCGTTGATCATTTAATTGAAAATGATTACAACATGATGGATGTTGACGGCATCCATACAAGATGGGCTGTGTGGGGTCCTGGTATGCTAAATCGTGATCCTGACTGGCATCCCGAAAAAAATGAGAATTCGATGGAGATACTTGCATTTTTGAAGCTGGCTTACTACATGACCAACAACATAAAATACCAGCAACATTATTTGCACCTCATCAATGACGAGCATTACTTAGATAATGTGTCAAACGTGATGGACCAAAACCCTGCATGGTTTATTTATTTTGATGTTATCCTTCAAACTTACCTGTACCCGATATTATTAACCTGTGAAACCGATCCGAAACTTCTGAAGTTTTACCAGGAACATGCAGATAGATGGTTTGCAGTAAGAAAGCACGATAAAAGCCCGTTGATCAATTTTTTTTATTGTTATGCCCGGAATAAAAAGGAAGAGATTACTTCATCTGTTGAATTTTTAAAAGACACACCTCTTGATTTGATCGACTGGACGGTGGACCATACCAAAAGAGAAGATATAAAAATTGTAAGAACACCCGTACTGGATGAATTGCAGGTAAATGAGTTGCCGCCTGCGAGCATAAGATCGGTAGTACGATGGGATAAAAATCCGTGGGCTGCTATAAATGGTGTCCCTAACATTGAACGCGAACCGGTGTTCTGGTTATTGCCATACTGGATGGGACGTTATTTGAAAATGATAGAGCGTTAATGCATTTCGTGGCCGCTTATTGATTGTTACCTGGTAGTGCTGACCTTTGTTATCTTGATCATTGAAATTATTTTCTCCGCACTTCTTACTGCCATCGCAACGCTCGTTAATGTAGGGTTGCTTGTTGTGGCCATCGGTATTACACCATTCCCACCGACATATAAATTATCATAACCCCAGACTTTGGAATAAGTATCACACACAGAAGTGCCATCATCTTCTACGCCCATGCGTGTGGTGCCTTCATAATGAAGTGATGAACCCGCCGGCATCAATGTTTGTTGCCCGCCTTTGATTTCCTTACCGAATAAAGCCACCACTTTCGACTGGAATTTTTTAGCTGCTTCAATTGCAGCCAAATCTTCTTCTGAAAATTTATATCTGAAACTCATTTTTGGCATGCCGAAATAATCCTGCTCGGTCTCGGAAAAAATGACCTGGTCATCAAAACTCAATTGCTTGATACAGCCCCAGCCAAGACCCACAATGTGTTTGGAAAGTTCATCTATAGTTGTCTTCATGGGCGACATATCCATGTGCATAATTTGCCCGTGAAACGGATGATTGGGTGCATCGAAAGGAACCCAGAAAACACCAACGGTAGGATCAGGCGATTTCCGATTTACGATTGCAGATTTCGGATTTAATTCGACGAACGTGAAGATAAACGGATGTTCGTTGAGATAATGACCCAAAGCTTTTAAACGAATGCCTGAAGCCCATAACAACTGGGGTGTGCGTAGAGCATCACATGCGGCGATAACAATCTTTGCCCGGATAGTTTCTTTCGTTTTGGTAGAAAGATGTTCGCAAATGGCACCGGATATATGATTTTTGATTTCGGATTTCGGGAATTTGAAATTTCGGATTTCAATATCATCCGAAATAAGTTTTCTGCAAATCGTTTCTGATCGAAGCTCAAAATTCGGGTCTTGCAGCATGTCACCTAAAATAACGTCAGACCCTGCCCAATAACGGTTACCGCTCTCATCGGTCTTACATGCAAGCGGCATTGGCTGTGCCTGACGATCAGGCGAATGGTTTGCGCCAAGCGCCTCGTTAAGGACACGCAAAATATTTTCACTTTCTTCTGTTATTGGAAATGCTTTTTGAGTAACATGCAATAGCTCCTCAGCTTTCACAAAAGCAGCTTCCAGTTCATTTTCCGGAATGAATGGAATTTTCTCTTCATTACCGGGACGGGGACAAGCACAAGTCCAGTGAATGCCCATACCGCCAAGATTGCTTGATAAAGATGCAGCAGGTATATCACTTTTTTTCAAGTCTTCAGCATCTTCCGTAACAAGATGTGTTCCTGCACGGGCTAAATAATCAGGTTTGAGATCGCCACGTTGCGTAGCCATAGCACGTTCCGCAACAGAGATCATTGGATAGGGTTCTTTCTTTGGACCCTGTGATAAAATCTGTGCTTTTTCCCGGGCTTTCGGGTCGGTAATGTTCTTAACGTGCTGCCCGATCTTATCAGAAACTTTTGGGCCTAAATCAATCATCATGATTTTTATTCCAGGTAGTGCGTCATGTATCATGCGTGCATATGTTGCACCAACGGGCCCGCTGCCTATGATCAGCACATCTGTTTCTGTCTGCTTCATTTGATCAAAATCTTTTCTCTATGACCTTTTTATTTTTAAACCAGCTTTTTGTTTTTTATGGCATCGCCTCTTGCGTCGCACTACGTTCATCATTTAGAACATCTGTCGAAAGACACATCAAGAAAAGATGCTTCCTTCATCAGCATGACAAGATGAAAAACGAACATAAGCTAAGAATACAATTTCAGCTTAATAACAGGTTTATCATGCCGGGGCACGAGGCATCTATTTTAATAAGTGTAAAGAATTACCACAAAGCTTTCTGCTGCGGAGCGACGTGGCTAACTCAACGAAATGAAAGAAAATTGCCACAGCTTTGCTCTTCACAAACCAATGAGTAAAGCTTCGTAAATGACGATCAAAGCTAAACGTTAAGGTGTGTGATGCAATGAAAGGTATAGTTACTCAACAGCCTGGTTCAAAATATTTGTATTCACTGTATTCTCCACACTATAAAAATCGTCACACCATTTATAAGCATTGATAACAGCCATTTCACCCTCTTCGCCGGGCAGCGAATTATTATGCTCCATACCAAGAATAAATTCCCTGTTTGTTGCTTTTGATCTTTCGGCAATATGCCTGAAAATATTTTTATAATTTATTTCCCCGGTTGTTGGTTCCTTGCGCCCCGGCTCGTCACCGACTTGAAAATATGCGATCTCATCCCAGCATAAATCCATATGGTGTATAAGGCGTCCTTCGTTTTTCTGGAGATGATACATGTCAAACATTATCTTGCACGACTTCCTGTTCACCGCTTTGCATAACATGTATGCCTGCATTGAAGTGCGAACAAATAGGCTCCAGTGATCGCTTATTGGCTCAAGAGCCATTGTAATATCGTGCGGTTCAAAAATATCGCATGCATAACGCAGCCCTTCAACTACATTAGCAGTTTGAAGCTCTATTGGCAGCGAATAATCATATGTATCCGGTACTACGGTAACATAATGACCATTGAGACGTTTCGCAGTTTCCACTGCTCTTTTACATTCATTAAGGAATAATTCTCTCCACTCTAAATTTCCTGATGTAAGTGTTGCCTTGGGTGGCCAGAATGTGGGCACCACGATAAAGGTTCCCATTTGCATGCCGAGTTTATCCAACGTGTCACCAATTTTATTCAGTAACTCAGGTTCTTGCCCGGTCATACCGATGCCCATTGTTCCGCCGGGAAAAGCCTGGCCAAATTTTCCGCTGTCTTCAAAAGCGCGAAAACCCATATCTGCCATAAATTTTAGCTGGTCGAACAAATCTTTTCCCGCCATGTTTTCAAACTGGGTAAAATGCGGAGCATAGTTGAGATTAAATGTTTTTGATAGATTCATTGTTTGTGATATTTTAATATTGAGATATTTCAGCCACTAAGGCGCGAAGACACCAGGCTTCACAAAGCCTAGTGCATCTTTGAGCTTTAGTGTCTTTGTGGCTCATATTTTTTTTCTTCAAGACCTTTCAGAATTTTTTTACAGAGCGCATGATGTTTCTGCACCATTTCAAAACCTGTAAATTCATCGGTGAATGCAGTGCCTTCATACTCGCTTGAGACGTAACCATTGTAACCGCCTTCATAAAACACTTTCAGTATTGCGGCATAGTCAATAGATGGCTCATCACCATTTTTATCAAAGCCATAAAACTTGCCATGCAGGTGCACTGTTTGCGGAATAATTTCTTTCCATGCATTAATATCTTGTCTTCCGTTCATACTGAACGCCATATTTAATCTCCCGATTTGAGGCGGTGTACCGCCAAGTGCCGATGCACGTTGTTGTAATTCGCCAAATTTCATGGGAGTGGGAACATCTTTTTTCCAAATCTCTTTTGTGATGGCAATGAGTTCATCCGTTACATCCACTTCACGGAAACTGTTTAATAAAGCATCGGGTATGTTACGCATAGAAGTGCCGAAGTCAGGAATGAAACCGAGATAAGGAGAATCAAGCTCTTCATACAGTTCACGCAGCGTCAGCACTGCGGGATGATCTACCTGGTAAGGCGTATGCAATTCCATTCCCAGTTTTACATTTACTTTTTCCGCTACAGGCGCCAATCTTTTTATCACTTCAGGCTTTGCTGTCATTTGTACACGCAGTACCGGGAAACCTAATTTGGACGCAACCATGAGTTGAGGTTTCAAATACTCCACCGTTTCGTCAACTGTAAGATGCCTGTCTCTTCTTATTGCCACATCAACATTTGCATCAAGGCAAGCCGGTTCGAATTCATATTTTTCAATAATTCGTTTCACATCTGCAATCATTTTATCAGAGACGTGGGGAAAACCTTTCAGACTTTGAAAGCCAATGATCTCAATGCCTGGACCAAGGTTCAACTCTTTTACTTTGGCAACCATTTGCTCCAAAGAATACTTCCCTGAATTCCATTCCAGTGCAAATGAGAATAATGAAGTGCTCAGTTTTATTTTTGAGTTATTCATTTATTGAAGAATTTGAACCACATAGGAACATAGACACATAGATAAAAAACAATAGAGGACTATGTGAAAAACTATGTTTCTATGGTGCCTATGTGGTAAGGTTAATTAAAGCATATTTTTTGCTCAATTACAGGTTAAGCTCTTTGTTACCTTACTTGACGCCAACAATGTATTGCCTTCAGCACTCACAATAATATAAGGAATGAAAAGGTCTAACTTGAATTCGACCTTATACTCCTTTCCTTTTTGTAATGGCGGATGATTGACATGCAGTGTTGCAGCATCTGTAATAAACAGCCATTCATTATATAAGCCATGCATCTCTGCTAACGGATACTTGTTTCCGTTTGCTTCAACATAAACATCTTTTTCATCAATTGTTTTACCGTCAATTGTTGTTTTACAACTCATGCATGAGAGCGGCAATGACCTGTACCAGTGTGAATGGAATTGAAGTTCAAAGCCAGCGGAAGTTGCTTTTAACGCATCATCATGCAGAATGAATTTATCTAAAGGACCCATTATGATTTGCCCCCAACCCCTAAAGGGGAGTATTAATAATTAAAAATCAATTAACCGTGATTGTTTTCTCACTTTTTCTGATAGAAGGAAAAGGTAAGTAAGCGATGCGCATGTTTAGCCATAAATAAATCTTATGTTCACCTTTTGGCAAACCGCCTTCTTTTTCAACAACGATGTGCGCCACTTCGCCCATATTCCAGCGGTCATTCACTTCTGTTTCCATTTGCTGCAAAGTATAGGTGTTATCGTGTGCCCTAAATTTTATTGTTTCCCTCGGCACTTCTTCTCCATCAACTTTAACCGCGATATCTTCTACGAGCGAAAGTGCAATACCGCGATAATAGGGTAACCGGGCCCCGAATTTGAAACCGGTAATTTTTCCGTTTTCAACAATGTTTTCTACATCATTTTCAACGATCATATATTTCTCAAACATCTGGATCATTTTGATTTCGGACCTGTCTGCCGACAGGCAGGTTTGCGATTTCGGATTTCTGATTTTACAAAATCTGAAATCTGTTATTAATAATATATCTTGTTCAGCAATAGACAAGACGTTGAAGAGTGCGACGCAACTAAAGCTTATTAGTTATTCAAAGCCCGGCTCAAAAAAAACAACGTTCATTT
>DATBFI010000239.1:0-5396 GCA_036558585.1 Chitinophagaceae bacterium | reverse complement strand
TTTTTGCAAACATATCTTCCACCACTCCATCATTCCAAACATACTCTGCACGGGGTGGCGCGGGTTTTACAAATAACGAGCCTTCGTTGCACAGGAAGTGTTATGTGAGAATATTATCCTGTTAATTTTGGCAAGGTTTTGGAAATATGAAAGGTGGATTAAAAATTGTTAACCTAAAAACTTAATTATTATGAGTCTCCCAAAAATTTTAGTCGGTGCTTTTGCCGGTTTATTAGCAGGTGCGGTGATAGGAATATTAACAGCGCCTGCAAGTGGTACCGAAACAAGGCAAAAGATTACCGGTTCTGCAAATGATTTAAAAAAGAGGATTCGTCGTTTGGCTGGCAAAACCGATAAAGAAATGGACAGAGTAAAAACTTCATTGACCTCGTAAATTTCCATTTCTGTGAAAGCAGTTCGCAGCGTACAAAAGATTTTACAACAGTTCTTAAGTTGCGATTTGCAGAAGAACATGAAGCGATGAGTTTAATTAACTTTTCTTGGTTGAATTATTAAAGGCCTTTACCAGTGAGGCCTTTAATATTTATTGCTTTTAAAAGAATGTAAAGAGGCGAATGATGCGATGCTATGGATTAACTGGTTATAAAATGCAGAATCAATTCAAGCATTTCATTAATCCAGAATAGAAGTTCCCTCCTGATTTCATACCTGCCAATTTTTCACCTTGCAACTGCATGGCATAATGCTTGCGTGAATAAACTGACAATTGATTGAATACTAATCCAAAAGGAAATTATTTTATATGGGAAAAATTATCGGAATTGACCTGGGTACTACCAACAGTTGCGTGGCTGTAATGGAAGGTAACGAACCAGTAGTTATTGCTAATGACGAAGGCCGCCGCACCACGCCTTCTGTAGTCGCTTTTCTTAAAAATGGAGAGCGCAAAGTAGGTGATCCGGCCAAACGCCAGGCCATTACGAATCCTCATAACACCATTATGAGTGTAAAACGTTTTATGGGTCGTCGATATGATGAGGTGACTGAAGAAATCAGCCATTGGAGCTATAAAGTTGTAAAAGGTGACAATAATACCGTACGTATTGACATAGATGGCCGCATGTATACTCCGCAGGAAATTTCTGCAATGATCCTTCAAAAAATGAAGAAAACTGCCGAAGATTACCTTGGTCAGGAAGTTCATGAAGCTGTGATTACTGTTCCCGCATATTTTAACGATGCTCAGCGACAAGCTACAAAAGAAGCTGGTGAAATCGCTGGTTTAAATGTACGCAGAATTGTAAATGAACCCACTGCTGCTGCTCTGGCTTATGGTCTCGACAAGAAGCATCATGATCAAAAAATAGCTGTGTTTGATTTGGGTGGTGGTACATTTGACATCTCTATCCTCGAGTTGGGTGAAGGTGTATTTGAAGTAAAATCTACAAATGGTGATACACACCTTGGTGGTGATGACTTTGATAAAGTTGTGATGGATTGGCTGGCAGATGAGTTTAAGAAAGATGAGGCCGTAGACCTTCGCAAAGATCCAATGGCGTTACAGCGCTTAAAAGAAGCAGCTGAAAAAGCAAAGATTGAATTAAGTTCATCCACAGAAACAGAAATTAATCTTCCCTATATTACTGCAGTAGATGGTGTGCCCAAACACCTTGTGAAAAAATTAACACGCGCAAAGTTTGAGCAATTATCAGATTCATTATTTGCAAGATGTTTGAAACCTTGTGAACAGGCATTAAAAGATGCAGGCTTCAGCACCTCACAAATTGATGAAGTTATTCTTGTAGGTGGTTCTACACGTATTCCTAAAGTACAGGAAATGGTAGAAAAATTCTTCGGAAGAAAACCACATAAGGGAGTAAATCCTGATGAAGTTGTTGCAGTGGGTGCCGCTATACAGGGTGCTGTGTTAACAGGCGAAGTGAAAGATGTGTTGTTGCTTGATGTGACTCCTTTAAGCCTTGGTATTGAAACTCTGGGTGGCGTAATGACAACAATGATCCCAAGCAATACAACCATCCCCACTAAGAAAACAGAGGTATTCTCAACAGCCAGCGATAATCAGCCCGGTGTACAGATTCATGTACTGCAGGGCGAAAGACCAATGGCAAACCAGAATAAGAGCCTTGGTATATTTAATCTCGATGGTATTCCACCCGCACCGCGTGGAATGCCACAGATTGAAGTAACATTTGATATTGACGCTAATGGTATTTTGCATGTTAATGCAAAGGACAAAGGCACAGGTAAGGAACAAAAGATTCGTATTGAAGCAGGAAGTGGCTTAAGCAAGGAAGAAATCGAAAAGATGAAAGCAGAAGCAAAAGCTCATGAGTCTGAGGATAAAGCGTCACGTGAAAAAGTGGATAAGTTGAATCATGCTGATAGTATGATTTTCCGGACTGAAAAACAATTCAAAGAGTTTGGCGATAAAATACCTGCTGATAAAAAAGCACCTATTGAAGCTGCTTTAAACAAATTAAAAGAAGCGCACAAAAATCAGGATATTCCGACAATAGATGCGGCTATGGCCGAAATTAATCAGGCATGGACAGCAGCAAGTGAAGAAATTTATAAAGCACAACAAGCGGCTGGTGGTACGCAAGCTGGTCCTGATGGGGGAAGTGCAGGCACTCAACAACAGGCAGGTGGAGAAACAGTTACTGATGCTGAGTTTGAAGAAGTGAAATAAAGGTAAAAGTTGAATATAAGCCCTCACACAAATGTGGGGGTTTTTTATTTTAAAAAATTTTTACCGCCAATCCTGATACGGTAGTGACTTCATTGTGGCACTTGTTAATTTCAACAAATCAGTTTAATAATTTTATATTATAGAGTGCATACTCATTTTGGTACGAATTATGGGGCAGATTTTAAAACCACATCATGGAAACCAACGACGTCGTAAGAAAAAATACTTCACCGGATATAAACCAAAGGGTAGATATCGAAATCCGTGAGCACCTTAATCAATACTATAACGATCCATCTAAAATTGACAGGCGTTTATGTGAACTTGATCATGAATGGGATATTGAGCGTGTGTTCCAATTAAATGCTGCTGCATTATCTTTAATGGGTTTATGGCGCGGTATAACAACACATCGTGTATGGTTTATTTTGCCCGCTGCAGTTGCAGGCTTTCTTGCATTGAATGCCACAGAAGGATGGTGCCCTCCTATAACTTTATTGCGACGTTTAGGCTTTAGAACCCGCCAGGAAATTGAGAAGGAAAAATATGCTCTTAAGACCATAAGAGGAGATTTTAAATACCTTCTTGATGTACCTAATCTAGCCTGGAATGCTGTAAATAAATAAAAAGATCCGGCAATAATTCGCATTAATAGAGTATCCGGTTACATCGTAATGAGCTAATGACCATTTTATATTAATAATTTTATAGTGATTTTAATTAAGAATCCTCGCTCACTTTTGGTTGATTGTTAAGAGCTTATTAATTTACAACTAAGTTAAAAACCCGGTCAAACCACTTAAAATTCAGATCCTAATCCATGAGTGAACTTGATTTTATATATGCATCTTTTATTTGTTCTTTAGGGTTCGTGCTTTTCTTTTTTATTTTCAGAGCTTCATTGCTGGTATGGTTCTCTTTTAAATATGATTATGCAGTTTCCTGGACGATGCTTTTCTTTATGTTTCCCTATTATGATATAAAAAATACTTTTCACCCTAGAATTAAATATTTGAAGTTATTGTACAATAAAACTACGGCTCCCTTTCTCATGTTTTGTATTATCATTGCAACACTTAAATTTCTCCTGTCTTTATCTAATAAATAGTTTAAAAGCAACCTATGTGGTTTCAAACAGAAAGGCCATGTGGATAGATTTCTTTTAGAGCTTCGGAACAATCAAATTGCCAGACAGGCAAAACAAAACTTTATGATTACTTTCATTCTATGAAAGAACATCACAATCCATGGCAAATAATTGATAAAAAGGAAGTGTATAATAACGATTGGATTACAGTTACACATTATAATGTCATCAATCCCTCCGGTGGTACGGGAATTTATGGCAAGGTGCATATGAAAAATATTGCTATCGGCATTATTTCTTTGGATCACGAAATGAATACTTACCTCGTTGGTCAATATCGGTTCCCATTAAATGAATATAGCTGGGAGATACCAGAAGGCGGCGGCCCGCTTAGTGATGCCCCCCTGTCAGCAGCTAAGCGCGAATTGTTAGAAGAAACTGGTTTAAAAGCAGCATACTGGAATAAAATATTAGAAATGACATTATCTAATTCAGTTACAGATGAAAGATGTATTATTTACATGGCAAGAGACCTTACTCAATATACAGCAACACCTGAAGACACAGAAGATCTTGTTGTAAAGAAAGTTTCTTTTGAAGAAGTTTACACAATGGTTCAAAAGGGAAAAATAACTGATGCAGTTACAGTGGCTGCTGTACTTAAAATAAAATTGATGATCCTCGAAGGTGATTTTAAATAAAAATATTTTTGGTTTTGCTTGTTGAAAAATTCGAACATTGTTTATTGAATCCTGAATATTTCCAGATACAATTTAATTCAGAATTCAAATTACCAATGCGTAATTAAAATCTTTCATTAAATGAATAAGCCTGTCAAAACTGCCTTAGTTGCTTATGGTGCGGCGGGTAAATTTATGCACGCGCCTTTCCTTGTAACACAACCTGAGAATTATGAAGTGGCAGCAGTACTTGAACGACATAAAGAAGAATCAAAACAATTATTCCCCTCTGCTAAAATAGTAAGAACAATTGACGAATTATTATCGCTTAAAGACATTGAACTGGTAATTATCACAACTCCAAACAACACTCATTTTTCTTATGCAAAGATGTCTCTCCTTGCAGGAAAACATGTTGTGGTGGACAAGCCTTTCACCATTACTTCATCAGACGCAGTTGAATTGATCGAACTTTCAAAACAAGTAAATAAAATAATCAGCGTTTACCAAAACAGGCGATATGTTACCGATTTTCTCACCATAATAGAGATTCTGAATAAAAAATTACTTGGCGATCTTCACGAATTTGAAGGGCATTACGATCGGTATCGTCCCGAAGCAAAACCAAATGCCTGGCGTGAAGAAAACAAACCCGGCAGCGGAATATTGTATGATCTTGGTGCACACCTGATCGACCAGGCTTTTTATTTATTTGGTTTGCCGAAAAACGTAACGGCAGATATCCGTTTGCAAAGACCTCATGCAAGAACAGACGATAATTTTGAACTAAAACTTGATTATGGCTTTTTAAAAGTTATTTTAAAATCAGGCATGCTGGTGCGTGAGCCGGGACCACGTTACATGATACACGGCACCAAAGGTTCCTTTCTTAAATATGGTGAAGACCCGCAGGAAGTTTTTTTACGTGCAGGCAAGCTTCCGACTGAGGTTGAAAAAT
>DATBFI010000238.1:0-2061 GCA_036558585.1 Chitinophagaceae bacterium | reverse complement strand
GGAATTATTTTTATTTATGCCATCAATATCGACAGGAGATGTTAGCGAGCTGTCCTGAGCAAAACTTTTAATTATAATCAGCGAAAAAATCGCGAACATGATTTTTGTTTTCATAAAAAGAGGTTTTGATGTGATTAATTTTGTCACTTCAAAACTATTCCCGGTACAACGTGATTCATAATTGAACAACATACAAGTTTTTCAATCATTTGTATATTTTGCCAAATAAAGTTTTGAGAGGAAATTTTTACGTGATTATTGCAACTGTCATTACCAGATGATGGTTAGTTTGTTTTTACCGCAAAAAATAAAAACGGCTAATCTTACTTAGCACTGAATAAATTAACTCTGCGGTGCTTCCTTTTTATAATACTCCCCCCTCTTTCAGCGAAATTTATTTCAACAAATCCTTTTTTGATACATTCAAATCGTCTATGTTAACAGTCTATTTACAATCAAGAGAGTTTTATTATCAGTCAATTACGACTGAAGAAAAATTATTCCGACGCTCTTTCAACTATTCTTCAATAACTGGTATATGATTTGCAGTGAATGACAAGTTTTGTTTGAACTATTCTTATTGTCATAGAGAAACACTCTATCGGAGAGTGTTTCTCTATTTTTTACAACCAGCTAAAGAAAACCTTTTCGTAATCTGAACTAACCTGTTCGCAAAAAAAATGTACAGGTCTCAATTCAATAAGACAAGCCTGGAAAGCTTTCAACCATTTATTAAACCATTCCTTCACTCTCTCTTTTTGCCTGTAAAGTATTTTATTGAATGAGCAGCAGAATCCAAATGGAAACGTTATAAATTTTCATTATTCTTGCACAGCATCTTTTCAAAAAATTTTAGTCATAATATTTTTTTAAAAAACCAACGCAACTTCATGAGCGAGCTTACCAGAAGAACATTTATCAGGAACACCGCAATTGCGGGGCTCAGCACTTCAATCGGATCAAACATTTTACAGGCACAGAAAGAAAATGATGAGCATAGAAAACCTGCTCCTGCAAAGAAAAAAATTATTGTGGCAGGCGCAGGCATTACTGGTTTATGTTGTGGTTATGAGTTAATAAAAGCAGGGCATGATGTAACCATACTCGAAGCAAGTGGAAGATACGGTGGTCATGTATTTACAGGACGTGATGGTTTGTCGGATGGATTATATGCAGATTTTGGTGCAGATCATATTACAAATCCGGGTTACGAAAAATTTTTTGAATACTGCAGGGAATTCGACCTTACTATAATTCCATATCCAAACGCAGAAGGCTCCGAAGCAGCGGTTGACAACGATGCACTAAAAATGATCAGTGGTAAATTTTACACGCGCAAAATGCTTACTGATCCTGCTATATTAAAACAGTTTGGATTCAATAAAAAGGAGGTACAATTCTTATCACAGCATCCCTGGTACGAGTTACGTTCTTTATATCTCAATTCTTATCTCCCAAAATTCAAAGATCCTTATCAACCTTTTGGAGCAGGCTACGATGATCTCGATAAAATTCCGGTAAGTGATCTTTATAAAAAAGAAGGTGCTTCGGATACAGCTCTTCGTTTTCTTGGAGGAAAAAATGTTTCAGCTCTTTATTCATTATGGAGAATGGCTGTAATGCAATTTCGCGGCATACCATTTTCAGAAGGTGAAACATTTCATTTAAAAGACGGTAACGAGCAATTACCTATCGCATTTGCAAAACGCCTTGGTGAAAGATTAAAACTGAATCATCCCGTCACAGCAATAAAACAAGATACAAATAGCTTAACGGTCTCTTATAAACCATTTGGACATGATGAAGAAAAGCAAATGACCGCGGACTATCTTGTTAACTGCATTACACTTCCTGTATTTAAAAATATTCCGGTTACACCGGCTTTATCACCGGAAAAACAATATGTGGTAGATAATCTTTCTTATTCTTCTCACCCGTTTTTTGTTTTTGAATGCAGTACAAAATTCTGGCTCGCTGATGGTTTTAAAAGTATAAACATGGAGTTTGAGCACCCTGATATTTCATCAATCTGGATCGAAACAAATGAAGTTGACTCGCGCC
>DATBFI010000237.1:0-2962 GCA_036558585.1 Chitinophagaceae bacterium | reverse complement strand
CCACCATCACAACATGTTTGTTATGAATAAATATTTCACCGGCGGATTGCAAAGCGTAGTGTTCAAAAGTTTGGGCCGTAACATTATCGAATATAGAGTGGGAGTTAATAAAATAGTGTTTTACGCGCTGGAGTTCTTCATTAGCGGGCTTGGCAACACCGATATTTAATTCTTTATAACATTGTCGCGAATCTGCTGATATGATACTTGTTTTCAAATGCTCTGCTAACTGAAGAGATAAAGCTGTTTTGCCAGAAGCAGTTGGACCCACAATGATGATCACAGTGTTTTGAAAATCTCTCATATTCAAAAAAGTCAGAGCTGGCAGTGTGAGCTTTTAGTTATTGAGGTTGGGCTTGCAGCTTATACGGGCACTACATAATTGCTTATGTCTTCATAACTTATCGTTTTGCCGGAAAGTATAACAAGCCGCTCCACTACATTACGCAATTCGCGGATATTGCCTGTCCAGTTATAATTTTGCAATGCATCCATTGCCTTTTTATCAAGTGCTTTTTTTGCTTGCCCGTATTCCTCGGCAATGTCTTCAAGAAATCTGTCTACCAATAAAGGAATGTCATCCCTTCTTTCATTAAGGGAGGGTACATGAATAAGAATAACGCTTATCCTGTGATACAGATCAAGCCGGAAACTCTTTAGCTCGGTCTCTTTAAGAAGATCTTTATTGGTAGCCGCAATAACCCTCACATCAACGGGGATTTCTTTATCAGCACCTACTCTTGTTATTTTGCCTTCCTGCAATGCACGTAAAACTTTCGCCTGTGCATTCATACTCATATCGCCGATTTCATCGAGAAAAAGAGTTCCCCCATTTGCCTGTTCAAACTTTCCTATGCGTTGTTTTATTGCAGAAGTAAATGAACCCTTTTCATGACCAAATAATTCGCTTTCTATCAGCTCGCCGGGAATAGCAGCGCAGTTCACCTCTACCAAAGGGCCTTCAGCCCTGTTACTTTTTTCATGTATCCATCTTGCAACTAACTCTTTACCTACACCGTTTTCACCTGTTATCAATACTCTTGCATCAGTGGGAGCAACTTTTTCAATCGTTTCTTTTATGCGCTGAATCGGCTCGCTTTCGCCAATCATTTCCTGAACACGATTCACTTTCCGTTTCAATACCCTTGTTTCTTTACTCAGCTTGTTTTTGTCAAGTGCATTTCGAATAGTTATAAGCAACCGGTTAAGATCAGGTGGTTTGGCAACATAGTCATAGGCTCCTTTTTTCACCGCATCCACTGCGGTTTCAATTGTACCATGCCCGCTGATCATAATAACAGGCACATCGGCATTTTTTTCTGTTGCCTTTATCAGGAATTCAAGTCCATCGAGTTTAGGCATTTTAATATCACATAAAACAACGTCATAATTTTTATCATTGAAAAGCTTCCATCCTTCATCTCCGTCAGCAGCCTCTTCTACTTTAAAACCTTCATAGGTAAGTATTTCAGAAAGTGTTTTACGTATTGCGCGTTCATCATCTATAATCAAAATATTCGACATACTAAAAAGTTTGGGCTGCTAAGATATAAGATTTACTATTTATGATTTGAGGTCTGTCTTCTACCTTCTTAATTATTTTTATGAACGTGTCATAACAATAAATATTAAGCCTTAGGAAATTCTTCGACTATTTCTTACGATTCAATTATTAGTTTGGTCAATTTTATTTTATCATATTCTGGAATTACTGATTTAAGGATTGCAAGATTTTATGATTTTTATTGATGTTGCATCAATGAAGCAAATCCAGGAATTCCGAAATCTCAAAGTTTCGAAATTTTATAATTGACACTACACTATTCAATCCCGGGGTATTGCCAGTATATTTGTTTTTTCATGAATAAGAATTCTAAAAAAGATTTGCTATCCCGTGTTTATAAAAAGCTTTTGTTTACTTTTTGTCTTTTGTTTTTTTCTTTTGATTTCCGCATGCAGAAATAGTGAAATAGAAAAACAGACCGGCGAACAACTCGCGAAAACATATTGTGCTTCCTGTCATCTTTTTCCTGAACCATCCTTACTTGATACAAATACATGGGAAAAAGATATACTGCCGGCCATGGGCAAACAGTTGGGGATAAAATATTTTAACGGAGAACCTTATGAAAATATCCAGGTAAAACATGATAGCGCAAATAACGTTTCAACAGAACATTCAATTATTTCTCTGGACGCGTGGAAAAAGATTTTAGATTATTATAAAAGTTTAGCTCCCGGTAAAATGCGTGACCAGGACAGAGAACCTGTTCTGCAATTCACAAATCTTTTTATTACCAAAAAATTTCTTTTGCCCGGGGGCAGCTTCCCTTCTACTTCGTATATCAAAATCGATCCGGGCAATCATTGGATCTATGCTGCGGATGCATTTGATTCATCAATAAATATCTATAATACATATTTACAGCGGATAGGCAAATACAATATACATGGAGTATTGATCGATATGCAATTCAGCTTGCCATTACAGCAGCGTGGAGAACGTAGTGGCGTGCTTACCAATATTGGTATTATGAATCCTAACGATTTAAAAACCGGTACAGCGGATACTTTTTATTTTACTAAAAATGCTTCACTTTCATATTTAAAGCAAGTACTTGACAGCATGCCCCGTCCGGTACAAACTGCTTCTGTTGATCTTGACAAAGATGGTAAACAAGACTATCTTGTTTGTGGTTTTGGCAATACAACCGGCGCCCTGTACTGGGTAAAGAATGAGGGCAATAGAAAATTTGAACAAAAGATAATGAGACCATTGCCCGGCGCCATTAAAGCATATATTGACGATTACAATCACGATGGATTGCCGGATATTATGGTATTAATGGCACAGGCATGGGAAGGTATTTATTTATTCACCAATAAAGGAAATGGCATGTTTGATACGAGGGAAGTTTTACAATTTCCTGCCGTATATGGTTCAAGTTATTTTGAGCTGGAT
>DATBFI010000236.1:0-8993 GCA_036558585.1 Chitinophagaceae bacterium | reverse complement strand
CAGCAAAAACTGGCCTTCTGGTCTCCGAAGGATTCTGCTTATTTTCTGAAAATCAGGGATGAAATTAATGTTGAGATGCAAGATGATTGGCAATATGTTGAAACGGTAAAATGGGAATATAATCCATTGGCAAATGACGGTTCGATAGTATGACCCATTATTAAAACACCTCGGATAAGGCGAATTGGTGCAGCAATCGTAAAAATTTCAATCTACCATGAATGTTTTTGTAATTATCATAAACATTTCTTGTTTGCCAACACATAAGGTGCCTATTGTCGTAAATTTATTTCGGAATAAAAGATTTGATAACTCTCGGGATAATAAATACTTTTATTGACCATTCTTAAAAACTAATTGCTTATCCCAAAGCTTATGAGAGAAGAAATTCGAATCTTTATTAAACTTATACGCTGCTTGTGTTTTCTGATCTTATTTTCATCCTGCAGAAAGGATGCGATGTCAATTGAGACTCACTTGAAGACTTACACAGGTTCTTTAAAATTTGAGTTTTTACCTGAGTCAGTCGAAAAAGTTTTTTCTGCACAAATGCCTTGGGAGTTGCGGAGATTGAATTACTATAACGTTATACAAAAGGATTCCAATTGGAGCATGTGGTATAGTTCTTTTGGATATAACCAGCTCAATTTTGAAGGCTCGTTTTGCTTTGCAAATTCAGCGGACGGTAAAAGCTGGCAACGGCCGCTTATAAACAACAATACAAACATTCTTGTTTCAGGTGATAATGCAACCGGAGTAACGGGAACATTTGTGTTTATAGATAGCACTGATCATAAGTATCCTTATAAAATGATTTGTTCCAGGTTGGTAGAGGGGCAGCAGAAAACTTTCTTATACTCTTCTCCCGATGGACTTGCATGGAAAAAATATACTCAGCTTTATGATATGATGCAGGACTCTCAATTCAGCGTCGTTAATTTTAATGGGGCTTATTATATTTTTTTAAGGTACAATAAATTTCACGACGGTTATCAACGGGCAATAGGATTATCAATACTGGATAAAAGCTTAAATGTAATTCAACGTCCTATGCTATTATTAAAAGCCGACATTAATAGCTCTTATCCTCATATTTATAATAGTGCAGCATCAAAGATTAACGATTCAACGATTCTGTTGTTTCCGACTTATTTTGACGAGGAGACAAACACAGTTCGTGTTAAAATAATATATACAAATAACCTGCAAGATTACTATCTTATTAATGACGATATTAATAGTAAATTATTTGGTGAAGGAAAGGTGAATTGGGCTATTGTTTCTCCAGGAGTAATTCCAACGGAAGAAAAGAACACATATTGGGTTTATTATTACGGAACTGAAACCAAACATGCCGCTTTTACATCCTTGCCTAAGATCAACGTAACCTACTACCGCATTAAATTGGTTGTGCATAGTTAAATTACTTTTCCATTTTCTAATACTCGCTTCTTTTAGGTTAACCTTCAGATTTTACAGGAATCCAAATTATTCCTGAGAAACCATCTTCAATGAAAAAAAAATTTTTGATTGATACTATTCTATACGCAGCAGCGCCAAAATTGCCCAGTATAGTAAGCTTCCTTCTACTGCCTATCATCACACCATATTTGTCGTTAAATGACTACGGCAAATATGGTATGGTTATAGCTTGTTACTCATTGTTTCAGCTGACAGTCACCCTGGGACAAAAAGTTATTCTTCAAAATTCTTTCTTTGAATACAAAAACAAGTACAACCTTGTTTGGAGCCGCTCTTATGGCATTATGATCATGGGAAGCATATTAGGCTCTCTGTGTATGGCAATAGCCTTTTTCTTTCTTGTACACAGGACAATTGACGCAGAATATTTGGTTGTTACAGGTATATGCATATTTGCCTTGATATGCTCTCCTATTGAATCGCTTGCACAGGTATATTATATTATGAGAGAACGTCCGTATGCAATAATACTTCGCTCCCTTATTATGAGCTTTATCAACATAATTATTTTATTACTTGCAATTAAATATTTCAAGTTAGGGTATATAGGTTTGGTAATGGGATTTGCTTCAAGCAGTGTGTTTTCTCTGTTATTTTACCTTTATCCTATCTGTATAAAACAGAATATATACCCACTTTTTTTTTTCAAGAAGAAACATTTATATGAATACCTGAAAATTGGATTGCCTCTTCTGCCTCATTACTTATCGCTTTCTATTTTTAATACTTCAGACAGGATATTGCTTGGTTTTTTTAAAGTGAATGTTTCGGCAATCGGTCTTTATTCGCAAGGTTATGGTATAGGTTCAAATGCTATGGTTTTTAATAATGGAGTGTTTTCTGCTATCGGTAAAACATTGCAGGTTTCCTTTCGTAATAAAACGAAAGAAGATAAAAAAAAGCTTCAGACACTTTTTGTATTTCTTATTGCAGGCATAGGAATTCTTTTCTTCAACGGGGGATTGTGGATGAAAGAAATCTACACCTTTTTGTTCCGCAGGCCTGAATTGCAAACCGGGTATCCTGTTGCCATTCTTGTATTAATGGCTAATATTTTTTTCCCTTTATATAGCTTCGGAGTTTATTCGTTGTTTATTGCGAGTAAAACTAAAGTCGTGGCAAAAATTACAATGATTGCTGCTGGTGTAAACGTGGTTCTTAACATGTTGCTTATTCCTTTTTTCAGCATTTGGGCAACGCTTGTAAGTACTTTCATTTCATTTATATTTTTAAGTGTAGTAGTGCTTTGTATAAAAGAAGTTCAAAACCAGCTCTCATGGCTTTTCGGGAGGTTAAATCAGGCGTATATATTTTCCATATTATATGGAATTGCCATGACCATTTTGGTGTGGTTTTTTAAAGACATGGACTGGAGTGTTAAGCTTATTGTTAGTGGGACAACCATTTTATTTGCTGGTTTTGGTTACTATTACAGGAGAAAGATTTTTTCGGCACGTTATTCCGTTATCAATTTAGTAAATGACAAATTCAAGAATATTCAATGAAAGTTTTATTTTATTCTTCCTATCACGCCACCCCTCACATTGAAACAGAGCTTGAAATAGCCAGGGGCTTAATAGCCGGAGGGCATGATATTTTCTTTCTTCACTGCAAGGAGAACCTTGAAACATGTTTTGCCAATCCTGAACACACTTTTGCAGGCTGCAGGGTTTGTATATCGAAAATTAAAAGGGCTTATGAAAATTTAGGGATTTCTTCTAAAAATATCCTTTCCTTCCCCTCCGTAAAAATAAATTTTTCGGACTTCTATAATGTCGAACAAATAAAAGATATCACTTCTCTTAAACAGTTTACCTACAAGGGATGGGACATAGGTTTGGCAGTAGCGTCCTCACTCGTTTCTGTTGCAAGGGATCATCAACCCGACATATCACATTTCAACCAGTTCATAGAAAAAGGTATCAGAACTGCTATATATGTATATGAAGCAGCAAGTAAACTGTTGGATGAGCTCCAACCAGACGTGGTTTATCTTTTTAACGGAAGATTTCTTGAGGTTCGACCTTTTATGCGACTATGCGAAGCAAGATCAATAAAATTTTATACGCATGAAAGAGGAGGCGTACTGAGCCGTTACCTGTTGCGTGAAGGAAGCATTCCACATTCACTTGAATCTGCGCGTAAAGAAATTGAAACACTGTGGGGGAAAGGCGGAAAAGAAAAGGAAGAAATCGGTCGGAAGTTTTTTGAGGAGAGAAGGAATCGCGTTGTACAGGGCTGGTATTCATTTACAGAAAAACAAATTTCAAAGTTGCTCCCGAAAAATTTTGACTCTCAAAAAATGAATATCGCCATTTTTAATTCGTCCTTAGATGAATTTGAGACAATTCCCGGATTTACAACTCCGTTTTATAAAGATGATAATGATGGCATTGAAAAACTGGTGGCTGCATTTGAACACGATGAAACAATACACTTTTATCTGCGTGTACACCCTAATTTAAAGAATCAAAAAAATACACAATTAAAGCAAATAGAAGAGATAGGAAAAAAATATAAAAACATTACCGTAATTAATGCTGAAGAAGAAGTTGATACTTATGAATTGATGGATAAGTGCGATAAAATAATTTCTTTCGGATCAACTACAGGCATTGAAGCTGTTTATTGGAATAAGCCTTCAATATTATTGGGAAGAGCATTTTACGAATCACTCAATTGCATTTATAAACCGGCTTCACATGAGAAAGCAATAGAATTGATAAATGAACCGGCGCTCTCTCCTTTTAATCAGCAGGAAGCTTTAAAGTATGGATATTGGTGCCTCAACATGGGTATTCCGTTTCAACATTATACTCCGACTGCAGTTCGCAAAGGAAACTTCGATAATAAACGAATAACTCCGCATTTATTCTGGAGGGCATTTTATATTATGGAAAACAAACTCAGGAATGTTAAAGCCTAAGGTTACGGTGTTCATGGCTGTGTTTAATGGAGAAAAATTTATTAGACAAGCTATTAACAGTATATTGAAACAAACATTCAACGATTTTGAATTATTACTTGTTGATGACGGCTCGACAGATAACAGTGTTTCAATTATACGTGAATATTCTGATGACAGAATAAGGTTGCTGCAAAACGAAACCAATCTGGGGTTATTTCTTACAAGAAACAGGGGCATCGAGGAGGCAAGAGGCAAATATTTTGCAACATTGGATTGCGATGATATTGCCACCAAAAGAAGGTTAGAATTGCAGATGAAATATTTTCAGCAAAACAAAAAGGCTGCAGTATGCGCGGGCAGAGTAATTTATATTGATAACCATTCAAGACGCATCGGAACAAGATCCCCTTTATCGGGCGATCAGGATTATTATAAGGCCTTACTGCTTTTTACCAATATTTTCATTAATTCCGCTGCAATGATTGATATGAATGTGCTTAAAAAATTCAAGTACAGAATAGGATATGAACCGGCTGAAGACTACGATCTGTTTGAAAGAATTGCAGCTGAATATGAAATTGGAATTATTAACGATTTTGTTTGTAATTACCGGATCCATAGCGGGAACGTTTCCATCATAAAAAGCCGGAATCGAAAAATAGGAGAACGAGTTATTATCGAAAGGCAACTTAGAAGATATGGGTTTGAATATGATGAAGATGATTTGAATACTCATTTGAAATTTACCAGTGCAGAATTTGATCATTTGTATATAAACGAATGTCTGTCCTGGTTTAATAAGCTGGCAAAACAAAATAATATCAAAAAGAGCCTTAATGATAATTCTTTCAAGCTTGCATTGGCAAAACAGTGGATAAGATTTTGCCTGTACAGGTTTAGAAAAAAGCACGAGATAAAACCTCTTTTTGCACGTGGACCTTTTAAATACAGTCATTTGCTTACTTCTTTTATAAAGGCTTTGTAACATAATTGTAAACAGCTCTTATAAAAATATTTGCAGTATCTGAGGCGTCACATTTTACAAATCAAAGGTTAACACAAACTAAAACTGCTGCTTGTAATTTTCCATGGCGTAGATTTTGCATACAAAAATTTATTAAACTTTTAATAATATGCAGACAAAGTCCTTAAGAATGCTAACCCTTCTGAGCTTTATTGCTTATTGCTGCAGAGCACAAAGTGTGCAATACGAAAATTTTGGTGATGTTACTTCTATTTCAAAACCGGATCAAAAAAAATGGCAACAGCTAAAAACAGATTATAACTTTTCACAAGCCGATATAAACAGCCGAATAACTTATAATCAATATCCTGTTCTAAATGCCGATAAATCTATCAATTTAGAAGGCTGGCGTGGTGAAGATGTTAATATTCAATTGGCTGTAAGTGCAAAAAAGGATATTAGCTCTCTTACTGTCAGCATCGATGATCTTGTTTCAGATAATGGTAAAACAATTGATAATAAACAGTGCGAGGCAGGTTTTGTTTACTATGTTATAGCAGACAATTCAAGAGGAATTTGCTCCAAGAAAGATAATACAACATATAACAATATAGTGGTACCTGATATTATAGATTTTAAACCGGGTTCCTCGTTTGCTAAGGCTTACACAAACAGACCTGTATGGCTTAAAATAAAAATTCCGCGGGATGCCGATCCAGGGATTTACAGAGGAAAAATAGTAGCTACGTGCAATGGAAGTGCTGAGTCGTTAAATGTTGTACTTAAAGTCTCAAACAATGTAATGCCAACAAAAGAAAACAAAAAGTTTTTCCTGGAATTATGGCAGTACCCCGTGGCCGAAGCCGATTATTATAAAGTTAAGCCATGGTCTGATGAGCACTTTCGCCTTATGGAGCCGGCAATGCAAAATTTAAGTTCCGCTGGTGAAGATGTAATAACCGCAAGCTTTTTTTGGGATGCATTCAATCCGTCCGCAAGAAACGCAGACGAGATGATGATAAAGCCTGTTAAAACAAAATCTGGCGCATGGAGTTATGACTTCACTAACTTTGATAAGTGGGTAAATTTTATGATGAACATAGGAATAAATAAACAAATTACCTGCTTTGGAATGGCGCCATTAAATTACAAGTATTATTATTTTGATGAAGCACAAAACAAAGTAACATTTTTTCAGGAAGGTGTAAATGGGGCACAATACAGGCAATTTTGGACATCTTATCTCAACGCTTTTCAAAAGCATTTGCAGGAAAAGGGATGGTTTAATATAACAACATTGGCGTTTAGCGAAAAGAATCCTGACGTTCTTAAGCCATTAATCGGGTTTATTAAAAGCCTGAACAAGAATTGGAAAATTTCTTTTAGCGGAAAATATTTTCCCCAGGTACAAACCGATATTTACGATTATTCTCTTATTTCCAACGAGGTAATTCCGGAAAGCACGATAGAAGAACGCAGGCAAAAAGGTTTTGTTACCACTTTCTATACAAGTTGCTGGGAAAGATTTCCGAACACTTTTGTAATGTCCGATCCCGTTGATGCCACATGGTTAAGCTGGAATGCTGCTAACAGAAATATGGATGGTTATCTGAGATATGCTTATGATTATTGGACAATGCGTAACATTTTATCTGATGTTCGCAGTAACATAGCCAGCGGCGACAGGTTTCTGATCTATCCCTATGGTAATACGTCTGTCAGGTTTGAGATGCTAAAGGATGGAATAGAAGACTACGAAAAAATAATGTTGAAGTTTGGCAGAAATAATACGGCCGCTGCTACAAATAACGTGATACGAACTAATGCACAGGGTGGTTTTAAATCTATACTTTCTCAATTCGATTTTAAAAAAGTAAATCCTACTGTATCTCGTTCCAGGCAAATTCAACAGGCAAGAACAGTATTGGAATAAAGAGCATCTTAATTGCAATTTAAACATCGTTGATTTTTATATCTTTTTGTGGGGCTGACTTCAGTACTACAGGGGGCTTCGCATCTTTTCAATCATAGATCGTATACAATGCAGGCAGATCAAGCTTGCAGCAGTCCTTTCTACACAATAAGATCATTTAATTGGGTGGTTCTGTACTAATGGAAAGTGAACATAATATTATAACTTCCACAACAAATAAAGTTTATAACTGGGTATACACAGGTATTTTTAATTTATTTCTTGTTTTAACTTTATTTTTCTCAACGACTAATACCCTGATAGAATTTCCTATAGATAAGGGAATGATCTTCCTGTTGACAGTCATGATTGCTTTTATAAAACCGCAAGACCCTTTAATTAATCTAAAAGAACTTTCAATAATAATTATCTGGTTTGCAATTGCAATAACTTCATCTTTAGTTAATGTTACAATTGTGCCAATGATTTTTTTCCCTATCCTCGGTCTTACTTTCGCACTTATCATAAAACGTCATCCAAAATTAATATTGCATTCGCTTCATTATGCTTTAATGATTAATATAATTTTCGGATTAATCTTTGATGTCTTAGCATTAGCAGGCCTAACTGATCAACATGTTTCTCCCGTAGTTAAAGGCTTTACATTTCTTTATTCTCCCCGGGGCTTTACAGCCACTGTACAAACTTATGGCACGCTGTGTATTACATGGTTATTACTTTATCAGCTTCGCAAAGAACTCGGGATGACCAATTATATTGATAAGGTCTTTTTTATAATCAATACAATAGCCATTTTGGCAAGTTTTAACAGATCAACACTTATTTTTTGGATGGTTATTCTTTTTTTTAAACATCGTAAACTTTTTTTCGCGATTATTTTTTTCTTATGTATCCTGATGATTAAGCTATGGAATGAAATAATCACTTTTACAACAAGTGCCAGTTCATTGATTGCAAGGTCTCAATTATTGCAGGGGTTTAATCTTTCATTTATAGAAAGCCATTCAATTTTAGTATATCTTTTTGGCAGGGGCTCAAATCAGTATCCGCCGGAAATTGTAAAAAGAGTAAGATGGTTTAATCGCAGCGATATTGAAAATGGTTATGCAATGCTGCTGCATAGTTACGGATCGATTGGCTTATTAGTATATATAACCTTATGTTTTTCATTTATTTTTCAATTCATAAAAATAAGAAGGTGGGCTGAAGCAGTCATTTTATTTTACTTTTTTTTCCTAACCCAATATTTTACTCAGGAGTTTGTATCTGTTACTTTCGATCTTTTTCTTGCGGTAATGTTCTTGACTTATAATATATATTCGCGGCAATTAAAATCAGTAAAGGGACAGCCAGCAGTTTTTATGATACAAAAGGGTTGAATACTAAATGAGTTTATTGATTATTAATGGCAGTGCCGATCTATACGGCGCAAGCAGAATACTGTTACAAACAATAAGAGCTTTAAAACCACGCAAAATATTTCTTATTGTTCCGGGAGAAGGATTGCTAACCCAGTATATTCAGGCAAACAATGAATATTCGCATGTTCATATACTCCCCATGCCATCAAATCCCGTAATATACCGGAAGATGGGAATTGCGGAAGGATTGAGGCTTTTAAAAAAAATGATTTCTTTTAGAAAAGCTGTAGGGAAAGTCATAAGAGAGGAAAAAATTAAGTGGGCTTATGTAAATACGCTATCATG
>DATBFI010000235.1:0-15940 GCA_036558585.1 Chitinophagaceae bacterium | reverse complement strand
TAGCCCATCTTCTCAAGCTCTGCTTTTGTTGTAGAAGGAAAATCATTTTCAATCTCTACTTCATCAGGCAGCCATTGATGATGGAACTTAGGTTTATTTACTGCGTCATCGGCATTCATGTTAAAGTCGACAATGTTTACTATGCTTTGAAAAACAGATGTGGGAATAGTTGTACCACCCGGTGTTCCTACAACTATAAAAGGCTTATCTTTTTTCAATACCAGTGTAGGTGTCATTGAGCTCAGCATTCTCTTGTTTGGAGCAATTGCATTTGCATCACCGCCAATTGCGCCATACATATTCGGCACTCCCGGCTTTATGCTAAAATCATCCATTTCATCATTTAATAAAAATCCTGCACCACCAACAACCGTTCTGCTTCCATAACCATTATTAAGTGTTGTAGTAACCGCAACCATATTTCCGTCCGCATCGAAAATGCTGATATGGGTTGTTTCTTTACTTTCATGTATAACACCCGCATTTATATCTTCGCTTTTTGATGCATGGTTGGGATCATAATTTTTCATGCGCTCCGCCAGATATGCATTGCTTATCAAAGTCTGTGTGGGAACCTTCCAAAAATCAGGATCACCAAGATGTGCTGCCCTGTCTGCATATGCTCTGCGTTCCGCTTCTATCATCAGCTGAACGCTTTTCACAGATTGAAAACCGTAAGTACTTACCGGATATTTTTCTATCATCTTCAGCATTTGAGCGATTAAAATGCCACCACTGCTCGGTGGAGGAAAACTAATAACGTGATAACTGCGATAGTCAAACTCAATTGGTTTGCGTTCTCTGGCAACATAATTTTTCAGATCATCATAGGTAATAAGACCATCACCCCTTTTCATTTCTTCAACAATAAGTTTTGCAGTTTCACCCTCGTAAAAACCCTTCGCACCATTATCTCTGATGCGTTTAAGTGTTTCGGCCAATTCGGGTTGGGTTAATGTATCGCCCGCTCTCCATAACCGGTCTTTTACAAATGCACTTGGTTTTGTGCTGTATTTTAAGAAATCATTTTTTGTTGCATTCAACCCGGATGCCTCGTGTTGCGTAATAACAAAACCTTTTTCTGCAAGATCAATAGCGGGTTGTATCAAATCTTTAAAAGATAATTTTGCATATTTCATTGTTGCAAATAAGCCTGCCACAGTACCCGGCACGCCTGATGATAAATGCCCGTTCTGAGATAAATTATTTTGTGCATTGCCATTTTTATCGAGATACATATCTCTTGAAGCTTTTGACGGCGCTTCTTCCCGATAATCTAATGCAACAAGTTGCCCATTACTTCCTCTACCCATTAAAAAACCACCGCCACCAATGTTTCCTGCACCGGGATATACAACAGCCAATGCGAGTTGCGTCGCGATCATTGCATCGAATGCATTACCGCCGCGCCTCATGATCGCAACACCTACTTCGCTTGCCAATGGATGAGCGCTTGCCACACATGCTTTACTGTATGTTGTATATTTTACAGAAGTGTAATGATATGGATCTACTTCTTTTCCTGGTCCTATAATGCTTTGAGCTTGTACAGAGAAACTTATGCACAAAAGAATAAATAAAGCAACCTTATTTTTCATGCTGACAAATGTATGTGTTTGGGACAAACTTAGATGAGTTCGATTTGTTGAAGTTTGATTATTTGAAGCGATAATAATGCATCGTAACGTTTAAAAGCAGTAAGAGCGACAAAGATGATATATCGGCACCGCCCCTGAAACACCGGCATCCGGAACAAAAACACCAAACCTTTCATTTTAAATTTCTGTAAAATCTTTCTTAAAACTCACATCAGGTTATAATTTATGCACAGCGTGGTCGTTGTTTTGTGTTAAAGCATATTTTAGCATAAACCTAACCACACAACATGGGTGTATTATTACAAGTAGCAGACAGCAGCGCTGCCCTAAAAGGACTTAGTTCTGTTCAGCAGGCCGCTGAAGGTTTTAATCTCTTAAGTTTATTGGAAAAAGGCGGGTGGCTGATGTATCCCTTGTACCTGCTTTTCGTTGCTACTATTTTTGTTTTTTTTGAAAGGCTGATCGCGATTCGCAAGGCATCTAAGATCGACAATAATTTCATGAGTATTATTCGTGATAATATTGTCACGGGCAATTTGATGGCCGCACGTAATCTCGCAAAAAATACAGATAATTCCGTTGCACGAATTATTGATAAAGGGATTCAGCGGATTGGTAAACCGATTGATGCAATTGAAAAAAGTATGGAAAATGTAGGCGGCCTGGAGATCTATAAAATGGAACGAAATCTTTCTGTATTGTCGCTCGTATATGGTATAGCGCCAATGATCGGATTCCTTGGAACTATCTTTGGAATGCTGCAATTGTTTTATACCATTAACTCTACAGGTGACTTTACACCGGCATCTATTGCAGGTGGTATCTACACAAAAATGGTTACCTCTGCTTCGGGTTTGATTATAGGTTTGCTGGCTTATGTTGCCTATAATTTTTTGAACACCCAGATAAATAAAACGGTAAATAAAATGGAAGCAGCAAGTGCTGAATTCGTTGATATCTTACAGGAACCAACAAGATAAATTGCATTATGAAACTGCAAAGAAGATTAAAGACACATGCTGAACTTCACGCCGGGTCACTGAACGATATCCTGTTCATCCTGCTTTTCTTTTTCCTGATCATCTCAACGCTTGCAAATCCCAATATTGTTAAGGTTAATAATCCCGCAGGAAAAAAAGATACAAAGGCCAAACAAAATATTGTGATCTCCATTGATAAGAACCAGAAATTATACCTGGGTCAAAGCCCGATTGATATCAGCATGATTGATACAATTCTGCGCCTTGAAGTATCAAAGGCAAGAGCATACATTGATACTCCTTCCGTTGTAGTGAATGCAGACACCTCTGCTTATTACGGGGAAGTATTTCGTGTAATGCAAAGCGCAAAGCGGGCGGGAGCAAAGGTTGTAGCCATTGTGAAGTAGGAGGCCCGGTGCCACAAGAAAGTATATTCTCATTCCGCTATTTCAATTTTTTTCCAATAGTTTCAAGGTTACTCCTGGCTCATCTGTTAAGTCATTTTTATCCGCCCTGCATTTCTTTACCTAAAGAAAATCGTTCTTCACTTTCCTTATCATAAGTTTCCTGAACCTTTTGTATCAAATCAACCAATTGTGTTTTAAGTGGATTAAGAATAGCGTTCATTTTTTCTTCGTTCAGTTGTGTGAATTTCTGCGTTTTCTCTTCAAGAATGGCTTGGATTAAATTTTTAAATTCAAACTTGAAGCGTTCGCCTATTTGCTCCAGTTCCTTCTTTTGATTCTCAAGTTTTTCTTCTGCTGCATGGAATTTTACCTTGAACATGGAGAGCTGGCTGGTTAGTATCTCATTCTCTTTCTGGTAGCCCCTGGATAAATTGTATTGTTCATTTAAAAATTGTACCCGGCTTTGTGTTGTGGCTACCTGCTGAATCAAATTTTCTTTTTCTGTTTGCAAGGCTTTATTTACCTGCTGCAGGTTCTCAATCGCCTGCAATTGCTGCTGAAATCTTTCATTTGAAACTGCAAGCCTCTTAATACCAACAGAATGTTGTATAAGCCAAACAATAACAGGAGTTACAATAGCGGCGGTAATAAGTATGATATCGAGTGTTGACATGGATAAAGGTTTATAAAATCAAAGCGGAACGCAATATAAAAACGTGTAAAAAATCAGAACAGATAAAAGACAATTTAATTTTCCACATGCCAATGTTCAAGAAATTAAAAACTATTATCATTAAATGAACAAGAATAAAATGTACATTAAAAGTCTTTAAAATAAGCTAACGTTTTTGGACAGTAATATATTTTCATTTAATTTCAATGTTCTCTACTATTTTAACTAAGTCCTTAAAAAACTGATTGCAATGACCATTCAATTCAACCACAAAGGCGAAATCGTAAATGCTGTTGTTTCTAACCCCGCACGTGCTGCTAATGTCATTTTTCTTTTTCCCGATAGTAATATGGCTGAACTTGGATGGTCAATTCTTTTAACTAAGACCGAAAACAAATGGACAACAGATTCCAACCTGATCGAAAAGTATCCAACTACGTTTTTAAATATATTATCCGGCCTCAAATTAATTTAAAGTAACCCACTCGAAGGCTACCGAAATCCGCTGTATTGTTTCATTCTGTAAACTTTCAACGAATTCAAAACAACTTTTTTTATCTGACGCAGAACCTTGAAAGAATTTAATTCTGTATCTATAGTTACAGTTTAATAAATTTTTCCTCTTTGGTTATATCAGGTTTTGAAATTATCTTCGGAAAGAGGTTTGCTATACCTTCTTTGTCTTTATAAGTTTTTATAAATCTTTATAAATTTTGCCGTATTTGAATTCTTAATGGTCAGAATCAGTTGCTATGGCTGAATTAAACTTACCAAAAACGATACATCGTTTTGGCGTCACCAGCCGCAAAGATGTTTGGTGGACGAAGCCCCTGTTCGTTTTTATTGGTCTTTCAACATTTATTGTGTATGCCACCTGGGCAGCATTTCAGGGTAAATATTATTGGTATGGATCGTACCTCTCGCCTTTTTATTCCCCTGAACTTCTTGGTGATTCACCACATAGCTGGTTTGGACCTAAGCCAGGCTGGTGGCCCGGAATATTACCCTGGTCTCCTGCATTACTTATATTATGGGCACCCGGTTTATTTCGTGTAACCTGCTATTATTACCGCGGAGCGTATTACAAAGCATTTTGGGCAGATCCTCCTTCCTGCACAGTTTCGGAACCACGCAAAAGTTATTGGGGAGAAAATTCCTTTCCGTTAATTGTGCAAAACATACATCGTTACTTCCTTTATATCGGTTTATGCTTTTTAATTTTTCTTTCTTATGATGTATGGAAAGCCTTGTGGTTCGCTGATCCAGTTACGGGTGAAAGATCTTTTGGCATTGGCGTAGGTACATTAGTGCTGGCAACTAACGTTGTATTACTTGCATCATATACTTTTGGTTGCCATTCTTTGCGTCATTTAATTGGTGGTTTTCGTGATCGTCTCTCAGGCGCACCTGTTCGTCGCAGGGCATATATGTGCACCACTTGTTTAAACCGAAGGCATATGCTCTTTGCATGGATGAGTTTATTCTGGGTTATGTTTTCAGATGTATATGTTCGCTTATGTTCAATGGGAATCTGGAGTGACTGGAGAATAATATAAAGTAATTGGTGTTGAAATAAAATAGAAAATTTTTTTATAGTTCTAATGCTTTCCTACGATACATATAATTACGATGTGCTTATTATAGGGGCCGGCGGTGCTGGTCTTCGTGCTGCGATAGAAGCTTCCGCCTCAGGTGTTTCTGTTGGCCTGGTTTGTAAATCCTTACTGGGCAAAGCCCACACAGTGATGGCAGAGGGCGGAATTGCAGCAGCATTATCAAATGTTGATGAAAGAGATAACTGGAAAGTGCATTTTACTGATACCATGCGCGGCGGGCAATATCTCAACAACTGGCGCATGGCCGAATTGCATGCGAAGGAAGCACCGGAGCGTGTTCGCGAGCTGGAAGCGTGGGGGGCACTGTTTGACAGAACAAAAGATGGCCGCATTTTACAAAGAAATTTTGGAGGTCACAAATATCCCCGGCTCGCACATGTTGGTGACAGAACCGGGCTTGAAATGATCCGCACATTGCAGGACTATGGTATTCACCAGGGAATTGAGGTACATATGGAATGTACAGTGATAGCGCTTCTTAAAGACGGAGAACATGTGGCCGGTGCATTCGGGTATCGACGTGAGACTGGCCAGTTTATCGTTTTTCGTGCAAAAGCTGTGGTATTAGCAACAGGAGGCATTGGCCGTGCATTTAAAATAACGAGCAATAGCTGGGAATATACTGGTGATGGTCATTCACTTGCATATCACGCAGGCGCAGAACTGGTTGACATGGAGTTTGTTCAGTTCCATCCCACAGGAATGGTTTGGCCACCAAGCGTGCAGGGAATTTTGGTGACTGAGGGCGTGCGTGGTGAAGGCGGAATTTTGCTCAATAAAGAAAATCGCCGCTTCATGTTTGATGATATTCCGGAGTTATACCGCAACCAAACAGCTGATAATGAAGAAGAGGGCTGGAAATACACGCAGGGTGACAAGCAGGCCCGCAGACCACCGGAACTTTTAACACGTGATCATGTAGCAAGATGTATTGTTCGCGAAATCAAAGAAGGAAGAGGCAGTCCACACAATGGTGTGTTTCTCGATATTTCATGGATTAAAAATAAACTGCCCAATGCGGCGGAACATATAAAGAAAAAATTGCCAAGCATGTATCACCAGTTTAAAAAACTGGCTGATATTGATATCACCAAAGAGCCAATGGAAATAGGGCCTACCACTCATTACATCATGGGCGGCATTCGCGTTGATCCTGATACGCAAATGTCAACCGTCCCTGGTCTTTTTGCGGCGGGTGAATGTGGTGCAGGATTGCATGGTGCAAACCGGTTGGGCGGTAATTCACTTTCAGATCTGTTGGTGTTTGGAAAACGTGCAGGTGAATATGCGGCAAAATTTGCCAAAGAAAATAAACAGGGAGTTATTGATGAGCAGCAGATCGAAACCATTGCAAAGTGGGCACTTGAACCTTTTGAACGAAATGAAAATTACAATCCCTACCAGGTGCAATATGATTTACAGGAAATGATGCAGGATCTGGTTGGTATTGTGCGCAGAGAAGGAGAATTACTAAAGGCCGTGGAAGAACTTCAAAAATTAAAAGAACGCTCAAACAAAGTTCGGGTAAGTGGCAATCGACAATTTAACGGCGGATGGCACACTGCTTTGGACCTGCATAATTTGCTCACCGTGTCTGAAGCGATCACAATTGCTGCAATAGAACGAAAGGAAAGTCGTGGTGCACATTTCCGGGAAGACTATCCTGCAAAGGACGAAAAAGCTGGCAAATTTAATCTTGTTATTTTTAAAGGAACAGATGGAAAGATGCAGTTGAAGCGGGAGCCGCTTCCTGAAATAAGAGAAGATCTTAAGCAATTAATTGCTGAAATGAAGTGAGACTCACCGTCTCGCACTACGGGACAATCTTCACTATTTAGAGCAGGGTGATCAAAAGAATTATATAATAAGAACAATTGCCTAAATAGATTGCGTGCAGGAGAGCTGAAAAATCAAACTCCGCAGCAAAAATGTAGCGAAGCGGAGCGAGTTAAAACAATAAATCATTATGCCGACAGCAACATTTCAAATATGGCGAGGGAACACGACTGATGGAAAATTTGAAAGTTATTCTATTGAAACTTCCGAAGGTATGGTAGTACTTGATGCCGTGCATAAAATCCAGGCAGAACAGGCAAATGACCTTGCAGTTCGATGGAACTGCAAAGCGGGTAAATGCGGTTCCTGCTCTGCGGAGATCAATGGTCTGCCCAAGCTCATGTGTATGACAAGACTCAGTGATCTTTCTCTTGACAAACCGGTATTGCTGCAACCGATGAAAGCATTTCCACTGATCAAAGATTTGGTAACGGATGTCTCATGGAATTTCCGGGTAAAGAAAAAAATAAAAAAATTTAAACCGAGAAAACCCGATGCTCCGGATGGAACCTGGAGAATCGCACAGGAAGATATCGATCGTGTGCAGGAATTTCGCAAGTGTATTGAATGCTTTTTGTGCCAGGATGTATGCCATGTGCTGCGTGAGCACCATTTACACAATGAGTTTATTGGACCACGCTTTTTAGTGTATACTGCGGCCCTGGAAATGCATCCGCTGGATGTTGAAGATCGACTTACAGATTTAAAAAAAGAAAATGGAATTGGTTATTGCAATATTACCAAATGCTGCACATCGGTTTGCCCGGAAGATATTAAGATCACAGATAATGCCATCATACCATTGAAAGAAAGAGTTGTAGACAGGTTTTATGATCCGTTGAAAAAATTTTTCAGAATTTTTCGCCCAAAGAAACAAGAGAGTTAAAATTTCAGGAACTAAAAAAAACAAATTTTCAAAAAGAACTTAAATTTTACATCGTCCTATTTGGGAGTATTTGAGAGTTGGAGTTTTTTAAAAATTACTAAATAGATAAAGTCATGTTTGAACTTAAACAGATCTCTAAAGAGAGTATTCCAGAGGCGCTTGAAAAAGCTGAAAGGTACCGGTTGCTTAATGAGCCATGGCTGGCCGAAAGTATTTGTTTCGACATTTTAGAAGTTGATCCGGAAAATAGTAAAGCAATTGTTATACTTATTTTGGCTATTACCGATCAATTTGGCCTATCTGAAATGGTTGAAATAAATGATGCAAGGCAACTGCTTCCGCGTCTTGCCAATGAATACCAGCGACAATATTATGCAGGCATTATTTGTGAACGCCAGGCAAAATCTATTCTCAACAGAACAAAATCGCATGGTGGTTTTGTTGCGTATGATTGGTTCCGTGATGCAATGGATCACTATGAAAAGGCAGAAGCCGTTCGTCCTGCAGGGAATGATGATGCGATTTTAAGATGGAACACATGTGCGCGTCTTATTATGCGCCATCATTTGGAACCAAAAAGCGAAGAGTATATTGAGCCGCCATTGGAGTGACTTATAAAAAGTGATACACCAGAAATGGAACACTAATGGAGTTTCATCTATAAAAGTTAGTTCTTAAAAATTTTATGCAATTGTCGTCCTTCTTTTTCTATAGCCATGCACAATTGCAGCTATAATAGCAAGCCAGCCTAACGCGGAACCTATCATTTCCATCTTTAAACTATTATAATAAGATGCGGGTTCAAACTCAAACCTGATCGTGTGATTGCCTGCCTGTACCGGAAGACCTCTTAATACATAATCCGTTTGTACAATAGGAATTTCCTTATCATCAATATAAGCTTTCCAGCCGCGATCATAATAAATCTCACTAAACACTGCAAACTGGTTTGTTTTTGAACTGCTTTGATACGTTATAACATCATTGTCATTTTTTATAAGCCGGATGCTTGCAGTTGAATCTGCTACAGGTGTAAAAGGAATTTTACTTTTGGAAGTTTCCTCCACAAATGCTGTATCTTTTGGATTAAAGTTGTTAAGTGCCTGCATTACTTCCGCATGACCTTTTTTATATACGATTGTTTTTACAAACCAACATGGGCCTGCAGCATTTGGATTTAGCTGTGCTGCCGGTTGATTTTGCGGGCCGGGTACAATAAAATATTTTGTATTAAGCATATCAAGCACATGCAAATTAACAGGTTGCTTTCGCAATTGGAAATTAAGCAGGTCTTCTATAATGCTAAGTTTTGCAGGATGATACCCGCCAATTGAATTATGAAAATAGGATGTAGATGCATCAGCAAAAGGATCACCTACTGTTAGATTAAATACACGATAATAACCGGTATCCTTCATAATCTGTTCATTGGCCAGCGAAGGCTTGAAGTAATTTTCATCGATAGCTTCAGGTTCTATAAACCTGTCACTGTTTAAATATCTCCTTCCTTCCGCAATAACGTCAATAGAACCAAGCAGGAGCAATCCTATAACTGCGTAGGATGTTTTTATTTTATTTTTTATAAACAACCACAAAAGAAGAAAAGCGGCACCGGCTAAAAATAGCGATCGGAGCAAATCACTTCCAAACAATGATTGCCTGTCTTGTTTAAAGGCGTTATATAAACTATTGGCAATATCACTATTGCCCTGGGTTAATTGATTAAACCTGCTGATTATGCCGCTATCACCGTCACCTTTATAATCGAAGCTCATGTACAAAAGCCCAGCTATTACAAAAACACCAACCATAACATAGGCTGCCACTTTTAATTTTTTTTGAGCAAATACTTTATCTTTTTCCTCAAAAATAAAACGTTGCAATGCAAGAGCGGCGAGCAGCGGAAAAAGTAATTGAGGAATAAAGAGTGTCATTGTAGGAACACGAAACTTATTGTATAAAGGCATGTAATTAAAGAGAACTGAGTTAAAACCCATAAAATTTTTACCCCATGCCATTAGAATAGCGAGGAAACAAATTGCCGCAATCCACCATTTATCAAGACTCTTCAGATAAACAAGCCCAAAAATGAAAAGAAAACAAATCGCTGCGCCTAAATACACAGGTCCTGATGTGAAGGGTTGCTGTCCCCAATACGTAGGAAATATGTCTGCAATTTGTTCAACCTGGTCATCCGGCACTCCTTTGCTGATTAACTCTTTTCCAAGGTGAGATGAAGTTCCAAGTTGCGATGATTCACTGCTGCCCCCATAAACATTTGGAACCAATAACGAAAAGGTTTCTGCCTGTCCATAACTCCACATAAAAGCATAATCAATCGGCAAACCAGATGATTGTTTTGTTCCACTTTTTGAAGTATCGAGAATAGCCGACCCTCCCCGTAAGGTTGCCTTTGAATAATCATAGGTTGTTGCAATTGAAACCATATTGGTTAAAACGCCAACAATTGCTGCAAAAGCAAGAATGCAACAGGTAATTACTATGTGCTTGTATTCTTTATTTTTTATCCAGTAAATAAGATACGCTACAAAAGCAAAGAAGGCAACCAGCAAAAAATAGTAAGTGATTTGCAAATGGTTCATTCCAATTAAAAGAGATGCAAATAAGGCGGATAAAGCCGCTCCCCACCAATATCTCTTTTGAAAAACAAGAAATATGGCGCCGAGCATTGCAGGTACGTATCCCATCGTTTGTACCTGTGTGATATGTCCAACGGCAACAATAATAGCCGTGAATGAAGCATAGGCATAACCAATTGCCGCAAGTATTCCAATTCGATAATCAATTCTTAATACCTGCGTTAAAAAATAAAATGAAACGCATAGTAAAAAGAAGAAGCTGATTGGTGCAGGAAGAAACAAAGTAAACAAATGATGAAGATAGCCGAGTGTAATAGGATTATAGCTGTCCATTGCGACCTGGTAACCCGGCATACCACTAAACAAACTGTTTACCCAAAGAGGAAAATGCCCATGCGTTTCTTTGTATTTAAAAGAAGATTCCGCTATTCCCTTCCATTGCTGCACATCACTTTGCTGAAGCACTTTCCCTTCGAGTGCAGGCTTACAATAAAACACGGCAATGACAAGAAAGATACCAACAGCAATAACATGCGGCCATATTTTCTGCCACGAAATATTTTTCATCTGTATATTTTTTGCTTTTTAAAGAGGTCTGTAAGAATTCTCATAAGATTTTTAATCGCATTGATATAATACCGCGAAAATTTTTATAGCTCCTTTCATATCGTACATTTAAAGCTTGGCAAATTAATGGTATTTTACACGAAAAATGTTATGCGTTTGTTGTTATTTCTGCAACGGGTAACTTTTATATGCAACCTTTTATTTATTCTTTGTTTCATCATTAAATACTCACAAAATTTTATCACAAACAAAGATGCACAGAGCTTCATTATTATTCTCGGATGGATTGTTTCTTTTATTTTAAATATTATTGTTAACCTGTGGGAAGCACTTTTGCTTTACAACCGCAGAATTGCAATTGGGCCTTTGTGGATAAGAGGTTTTAATTTTATTATCTTTTTGTTTCAAATTGCTTACTATTTTTATTGATCATGATACATAGTATCCTTAAGGACAAGCCAACAAAATTATTTCTCGGCTTCACTGCTTTTTTTGTGGCTAACGCATTAATTGCAGAATGTATTGGTACAAAAATATTTTCATTAGAAAAATTATTCGGTTTACAGCCCTCCAACTTCAGATTATTTGGTGAATCAGGATTGTCATTTAATCTTACCTGTGGTGTATTATTATGGCCGCTTGAATTTATAATGACAGATATTGTAAATGAATACTACGGTCCAAAAGCCGTACGCAGAATCAGTTATACTGCTGTAATATTAATTTCATACGCTTTTTTGATGTTCTACGGGGCCATTCATGTTCCGCCTGCGGATTTTTGGATAAACAGTCACACAAAGGATGGCCTGGATAATATGCAAACTGCATTCAATGGAATTTTTGGACAAGGAATGCGTATCATCATTGGCAGCCTTGTTGCTTTTCTGGTAAGCCAGATTGTTGATGTTACTGTTTTTCATAAGATAAAAAAAGTGACCGGTGAGAAAAAGATCTGGCTTCGTGCAACAGGTTCAACTTTAATTTCACAGTTGGTGGATAGTTACATCGTTTTATTTATCGCGTTCACTGGTGTGTTTACCTGGCAGCAGATACTGGCAATAGGTGTGGTAAATTATACTTACAAATTTTTTATGGCTATAATTCTCACACCTGTAATTTATCTTGTGGAAGGACGAATTGAAAAATATGTGGGTCATGCAACTGCAGTACAAATGAAACGCGCAGCAATGGGTCAGGAAGCAGATGCGATCATGAATATACCAACGGCAGGATAGTTGAAGATCGATAAGTTGACAAGTTGACAAGTTCATCATTGAATAAGCAGCAAATTAACGTTTAACTATTCAACAAATCAACAGTTCAAGAAGTCAACTCTTCAACATTCGTACTACAATTTTATCAATCGGCAATGATACTGATTCTTCTGTAAGTTCATTCCATTCAATCCATCTTAATAATTCAAATTGCGCACTCATATCCGATACCTGGTGCGGCTCAAAATCAAATACTGTTGTTTTGGTCTTAAGATTGGGAAGTTCATCAGGCTCATTTGCATGTACAAAATAATATATTGAAATTATTTGGTCACGCTTATTAAATGCGGAGATCTGAAAATAATCGGTTGTGTAAATATGCTCGCCAACAGTAACATCCAATCCTGTTTCTTCTTTAAATTCACGCTTCAGGCAATCACGCGTGCCCTCGCCAAATTCCATGCCTCCGCCCGGAAACTTTGTAAAATAGTCACCCCGAATAAATTCATCGCTTAATAGAACGCGATTGTTCTCATCTTGTAAAATTCCATACACTCTTATCGTAAACCGATTAATATTACTTGTATGATCCATAAATAAATTTTCATCTGCTAATAATAATTTTTGAGCTTGCTTTTATCACTTTGCTTATCCGTGGCTAACAGCCTCATATCTCCACGGTATTCATCGATGCCTTTGAACCGGAGTAGGTCAGCTTTTTAAAATATTTTTGTCATTCTTCACTTCCAATTTTCCCCGAGCACCTGTCTAAAGAACCAGATGAATAAAAGAATTGAAAGCTGGAATCTGCATTTAACTTCTTCGTACATGCATATTTTTTACTACCGGTGAAAGTAATAGCAATAAATACTTCATATTTAAAAGAGTGAATACTATCTATATTTCTAACTGCATGATCCATCTAAGCTAACCAAAATGAAAAATGATTATACCGGTAAAGTATTTTATTTTTGAAAACTGGCATGAAATTTTGTTTCTCTGCTGGATTTAAACCAAAAATTGCCACTATGAAAGCATTAGGAATAGTAATAATCATTGCAGGACTGTTAATGTTTATTTTTCCAAGATTTGCCTACACAAAAGAAGAAAAAATTGCAGATACACCGTCCACTGAAATAAATAAGAAAGAAAACAAAACTACAAACTGGCCGCTGTATGGTGCAGGTGTAGCAGTTGTGGCAGGAGTAATCGTGTTACTGGCCGAAAAGAAGAAGGCTTAATAGTGTGTCAACTCATGGCATATTGCGAGATTTATACATGATTTTCTAAATCTCTGATGAATTGGGAAATATGACTATCTAATTCTTCATTATACTCATACTCTAAAAGCCGGGCCGTTTCTATTGCCGCTTTCCTAAATAATTGAATGGTATTCTTTAAGGCATCCCAACTTTCTTGTGTATCAAATTTTCCAAAACAATAATGAAGTGCCTGCCATGAATTTTTATTGACCCAGCTTTGCATTTCTTTGCCATAATTTTTTGCACTGAGCTTCCATTTACGTTTACCTGCCTCCTGCCACTCCAGCATCTGCCTTAATAATTCCTTCGTGGCCATATCTCTAAGTTTTGCAGTCCAGAGCTCATTTCTATATAAATATTTTGCAACATGATAACACTCAAACCAAAATTCATTTACATTTTTCCTAAACGATTTTTCACCTGGCTTATTTATAACAAATCCTTCGAAGGAAGGATGCTGCATTTTGATCAAAACCTCATCTTTATCCAATAAAATTTGATAACCGATATTATAATCATCCGGTAATGTTTTCATCCCTATTTCATGTAACAATGTTATCGGGAAAAACGAAAAGTCAACTTTAAAATATGCATCAAAAATCGTAAGGCGTGTTGGTATATCGTGATTTAAAAATTGAAATTGATCATGTATGCATACCCAATAATTTTGAATTTCATTCAACCAGCTGTCATCCTCAATAAAACGAAAATCTGTTCCATATAGCGCAATGTCATAATCGGATAACTTATCCGTTTTGCCTTTTCCGGCTAACGAACCTGATAAGATCAATGCTCTTATTTCATCTTTTGAATTAGCCCAACCCACCATCTTTTCAAGCTTTTGCATGAAATAAAATATTTAGTGAAGTACAATTTTTATCATGAAATATAAATTTAAATGCGGAATGAAGAGGATAGGTCAGTGTACAATAAGGTAAATATTTTTTAGTTGAGTGACACCTCTTTAACCAATAAAAGCTACTACAAAATAATTTTCAAGATCTATATCAGGCACTTTTTACTGTTAAAGATATCATCAACTAACAATTGTTATCTTTGCCGCTTATAAAATCACGACATATATCATGAATAACAAAACCGTTTGTATTGTATCGGCAGTGCGCACGCCTATTGGCAGTTTTGGAGGAGCGTTAAAAGATCTTTCTGCAACACAACTGGGCTCAATTGCAATAAAAGCAGCGTTGGAAAGAGTTGGTCTGAAACCTTCGCAAATACAGGAAGTACTAATGGGATGCGTGTTGCAGGCAAATCTGGGACAGGCTCCTGCACGACAGGCAGCAAAAATGGCTGGTTTACCTGATAGTGTTATTTGTACAACAGTAAATAAAGTATGCGCAAGTGGTATGAAAGCAATTGCACAGGGTGTGCAAAGCATTATGCTTGGTGATGCTGATATTATTGTAGCCGGGGGCATGGAGAGCATGAGTAATGTGCCATACTATTCGTCAACTATGCGTTGGGGAAATAAGTATGGAAATGTGAATCTTATAGATGGTTTGGCAAAAGATGGCTTAACAGATGTGTATAAAAATTACGCAATGGGTAATGCCGCTGAATTATGTGCAAGGGAATGTAAAATAAGCCGTGAAGAACAGGATGCATTTGCTATTGAAAGCTACAAACGAAGCCAGCGTGCGTGGGAGAGCTGTAAGTTTAAAGACGAAGTAGTGCCGGTTGAGATCCCTCAACGTAAAGGAGCACCTCTAAAATTTGAAAAAGATGAGGAACCGTTTAATGTAAAATTTGATAAGATACCTGAATTAAAACCGGTGTTTGAAAAAGAAGGAACTGTAACGGCCGCCAATGCATCCACCATGAATGATGGCGCTGCTGCTGTTGTGCTGATGAGTACAGCAAAGGCAGATGAACTTGGAATAAAACCTCTTGCTGTTATCCATAGTTATGCTGATGCCGAACAAGCTCCGGAATGGTTTACAACAACACCATCGATCGCTGTTCCAAAAGCATTGGCAAAGGGAGGTTTACAAATAAAAGACCTGGATTTTGTTGAATTAAATGAGGCCTTCTCTGTTGTAGGAATTGCAAATATTCAAAAGATGGATTTAGATCCTGCCAAAGTGAATGTGAATGGTGGAGCAGTTTCATTGGGCCATCCCCTGGGCGCAAGTGGTGCAAGAATTATTGTCACGTTGATTAATGTATTAAAGCAGAACGGTGGAAAAATAGGTGCGGCAGGCATTTGCAACGGAGGCGGGGGTGCAAGTGCAATGGTTCTTGAATTAGCCTGATTGATGATGTTTTAACAGTAATTGCGTGATT
>DATBFI010000234.1:0-2739 GCA_036558585.1 Chitinophagaceae bacterium | reverse complement strand
ACGTGTCGATAAAATAATAGAAGATGTTGAAATAGACTATTTGGAAAGTTCATTGAGCCGGCTAAAAAAATTTTTACAAGGAAATAAAAAAAATGGAGAAGTGAGGATCAACCACACTATGAAAGATATTTTTTCCCAAATAGACGGTTGTTTGTTTAGTTGTTCTGCCGGAACATTGGATCAGGACAATGCATATAAGGAACTTAAATGGATTTTTGAAGACATTATGGATATGAAATTTGAAGACGCTTTTTATAGGCTGCATCCCGATTATAAAGATTTTCTGTGAAGGTGTCATGTAAATATTCTTCATGACCTTATGATCTAACGATTACCATTCAAACCAGATCCAAAATATATATCACATTTACTCGTCTTTGCCCAAAAATCCGTCTCCATCACTCCTTTTCTTTTCATCAGTAAATATTCTTAATTTGCAGTTAAGAAAAACCACATAACTACTCATGCAAAGAAAGATCCTTTATCCCTTAATAGTCCATATTCTGCTCGCAATTACTGCAACATGTTATTCGCAAAATATTTTTTGGTTAAGCGGAAGCTGGCAAGGAAAGGCGTATTTTCCGGGAAGTGCTGCCTCGCAGAATTATCCTGTTATGCTAAAAGTATACAGCATAAAGGGAAATAAATTTGAAGGCGTTATTACGATCATGCAGCCGTCCGATACCTCTATTCGTTATGACTCCAGAATTTCAGGTGTTGTGTATAACAATTACTTAATTATAAAACGGGAAAAAATTATTTACATGAGAAACGCTCCCGGAATTCAATGGAAAGTGAGCTGCAATAACTGCAGTCCGCCACATATGTTTTTTTCAATTGAGAAAGGAAAATTTTTTTTCAAAGGCGAGGAAACAGATTGCTATAAGGAATGTAACGGAATTACTGAATTTTCAAAAGACATGACCGAATTTGATTCATCAGCAAAAGAATCTTTATATGCTCTATTAAATGGCGGCCAAAAGCCTGGATCCTCTGCCTCATCAATTGCTGAAAACAAACCTTCATTAAAAGAGACCCGTTCTTCACTTCCGCAGGAAGAAAACCTGATCACGCAAAGGACCGCTCTAATGGCTGCCGGCCCTGTTACCTTAACAGAACATAATACCACTTCTGCTTTGTTACAAGAAACTACAAGATCATTGCAAAAGCATCCTTCTTTGACAGTAAGGGAAAGCGAGCCCAAAAGAATTCCAGTTTTGGCGGCTGGCACAATTGTATTATCAAAACATAACACAAGTTTACTATTGCCTCAAAAGCAATCGTTTTCATTGGAACGTACACACCCATCAATGATATTGAAAGAACCTGAGCGCAGGAGAGTTCCTGTTTTGCCTGCAGGTAATATTGTTTCAATAAAACACAGCACCACTTTTCCAATATTTGAAAAAGTACCTTACACTTTAAAACGCAGCGCTCCTTCTATGATAATTGAAAGCACTCCGCTATTGGCGAGAAATGAAATCCCTTCCACCTCAGATGCTATCTCTTTCACAGGCCGTAAAATCTCTCCGCTAACAGAAAATGCCACACCTGTTAACCATGATATTCCCGTGTTGCCGGCGGGATATGCTGAAAGAAAAAAGAACGTTATAAGAACTTTACAGGTAAATACAGATTCAGTTTTTTTAAGGGTATATGATAATGGTGTAGTTGATGGAGACATCGTTTCTATAATATACAATGACCAGGTGGTAATTGATAAACTCTCCCTAACTACACGTGCACTGGAAGTAAAAATACCGGTAAATAAAACAGGAATAAATATCTTGGTTTTTCATGCGCATAATCTGGGAGAATTTCCTCCCAATACTGCAAAGCTCGAAATTCTTTATGGCCACAAAAAAGAAGAACTGACGGTTGCTTCAGATTTAACTGTCAGCAGCACTATTGATGTAGTGTACAAAGAATAACGTGTCAAAGGATAAGTAAGGCAGCCTGTTTTAAAAATTCATCGAATCCATTCTTTGTTTTGTCGAAATGATTTAGAGTTTTATGCCATTAGTATTAGCTTTAGGTATCTCTAAACTTTCTTTTTATGGAATTTGATAACGACCGACCAATAAAGCCTGCTTATAGAATCGAGATATTTTACTGGATATTGTTAGGCATAATGAATCCCCTCGTTAATTGTCTTACCCTTTTTTTAGGGGACCCGGGGATATGGGCAGTCCTATTTCTTGTAAACCTGGTTATGCTTCCCGCGTATCTTTTGTATTCAGGGACAATTGTTCCAAAATTTCTTTTTCAAAATCGTTATATAGCCTTCGCCTGTATAAGTATTCTTTCTTTTATCGTGATACAGGGGTTGTTATTTGCTGTTTATTCTGTGATTTTAAAATTTCATATCTCTCCGTACGAGCGGTCCTATTTTACGTATGATTCTGTTACAATGATCAGGGAGAGTTTGTGGACTATCATCAATATGTCGCTGGCAACAGGCATTTATTTTATTAAAAAAGCGTTGGATGAAAAAGATCTTTTGGCAAGCCTCGAAAAAGACAATATGAATTTTAAATTGAAGTATTTGCGATCTCAACTGAACCCGCATTTTCTTTTTAACACATTAAACAGTATTTATTCACTCAGCCTGCAGAAATCAGATAAAACACCGGAAGTTGTTGTAAAATTGGCCGACCTGATGCGATATATGATATATGATTGTAACGAGGATAAAGTTCCTTTGAATAAGGAAATTGAATTTATTCAGAATTATATCGA
>DATBFI010000233.1:0-14585 GCA_036558585.1 Chitinophagaceae bacterium | reverse complement strand
CACATACAGCTTTTAGCCTGCCGTGTATTTGTATTTGTTTTGCGTGCCGTCTCGCAATGTGTCCACAACCGACAATTGCAAATTTTAATTCCCCTTTATCCATGCACATTATTTATTTGGGCAAGATAATAGAATGTAATCGTTATGAAGAAAAATTCACCCGGGCATTACTGGTTTTGCACCCGAAAATTTTTTTATAATTATTGCTTTTTTCAAATATTTTTTCAAACCTTGTACCAGCCAGCTTTCTTAATCCCTCGCCGCGAATTCATAAATATGCCGGTCACAGAATAATATTATGATTTATTAAACTAATTAAACAGGAATATTTATGGCTACTAACCGTCATTTCATAGCATGGTGGAATCTTGAAAATCTTTTTGATGTGCAAAATGCACCCGGCCGTATTCCCTGGCTGCAAAAAGAACTGAAGAGGTATTTACAGGGCTGGACGGGTGAAGTGCTCGATCAAAAGTTGACAAACTTATCAGGCATTATACGCCGGCTTAATGAAGGTAAGGGCCCTGATCTTATGGGCTTCTGTGAAATTGAAAACAGGAATGTGATAGAAATGCTTGTTTCAAAATTAAATGATCTTGGAAGAGATTATGATATTATACACAAGGAAATGAGCGATCAGCGCGGGATTGATATAGCTTTTATATATGACAGGGCGCATTTTATCTTAAGCCCTGATCCTGTTTTCTCTTTAGAAGTCATGAAACGAACCGCCACAAGAGATTTGCTGCAGGTGACCTTTACAACAAAAGAGAAGAAAAATGAGTTGATCATTATCGGCAATCATTGGCCATCAAGAAGCGGAGGACAATATGAAAGTGAACCATTCCGCATGATGGTAGGAGAAAATTTGAGTTACTGGCTAAGACGTATAGCAGAAATAAAGGGTGAAACGGCACCAATTTTAGTGATGGGCGATTTTAATGATGAACCTTTTAACAGGTCACTTACCGAATATGCTATGAGCCTGGATAGTTCAATAAAATTATCTCACGCGAGAAAGCCTACTGCTGATTCGCATATCACGGTGAGAATTCCCTACCTCCTTAACCTGATGTGGAAATTCCTGGGAGAGGGAAAAAGTACCTTTGTTTTTAATGGCAGTGGCAATGTACTCGACCAGTTTTTGGTGAACAGGGCTATTGCACTAAAGACAATTGAGCATCACTTTAAAGTTGATGCAGTTGAAATTGTTGATGACCTTCCCCAACTTGTGAAGGGAGAATATAAAACTCCTGTAAAATTTGGTGCTCCGTCAAAAGAAACAGAATATAACCCTGCAGGATATAGCGATCACTTACCGATTACGATAACATTAATAGAAAAATAATATCGGCATTTGGGATTACCAAACTCATTTTAGCTACACTCTCCTTGCTGTAATAACAAATCAAACTATAGATCTTGTCGTGCCGAGGTGATTTATACAATATCATTTGTAAAAATTTTTAAAGAAAGATTTATCCGGTTAATTCTTTTGTATCAGGTTTTCTTTAGCAACTTTGCATTTATGCCTATGTTTTTATACCGGCAATTGAAAGATTTCACGCATAAACTGCACTGGAAGGAATTACTGGCTTTGTTTTTTATATTGCTGGCTATCTTCTTTTTCAGGCAGGAAAGATATGAACTCCAGCATCTTATTCCCGCTATAGAAAGCGCAAATTTTTTTTGGTTTTGGTGTGGCGTGTTTGTTACTATTATATATATTTTTTTGCAGTCAGGTTTGTATGTTTTCAGTTTTGCAACAGTTCACGGAAAAATTAAATGGATAAATGCAGCAGAACTTTTTGTAAAAAGAAATCTTATTTCTGTTTTCCTGCCAGCCGGCGGGATCAGCTCACTGGCTTACCTGCCCAAAACTATCAGGCAGGAACAGATTAATAAGCAACAGGTGCACCAGGCCTCGGCTGTATATGCATTTATTGGCATTTTCTCTGTTTTTCTTGTAGGTGTTCCTGTACTGGTTTACTTACTTGTGTCAAGCAAAAAAATTGAAGGCGCGATCACAGGTTTTATTTTGTTATCGGTGATATTATTACTGGCAATACTTCTTGTGCAGGCCGTACGAAAAAGAAACCGTTTTTATGTCCTGCTGGTAAAAAGAATTCCGAAGTTTGAGCGTTTCTTAAATGATTTTTTCTCGTTTAAAATTTCTTATACAAATTTTTGGATAGCTACTTTCTTTTCGGTGCTCATTGAATTTGCCGGTATTGCCCATTTACTTATCGCAATGAAGGCCGCAGGCATGCAACCTTCTTTTGAAGCTGCGGTGGTAGGCTATATTGTTGCAACTATATTTTTAATTATCTCCCCTTTTTTAAGAGGTCTCGGTGCAATTGAATTATCTCTTACGGTTATTTTGCAGAGCTACAATTTTCCTCCTTTAAAAGCCTTAACGATCACTTTTCTTTTCAGGATATTCGAATTCTGGCTTCCATTGGCAGCAGGCATTATTTCTTTTGCGTTGAAAGGAAAAGATTTATTTCTCCGTTTATTTCCCCCGATAATGATATTCTTGTTGGGAGTTATAAATATTATTTCAGTTCTTACTCCTCCTATCGCTTCGCGTGTACGGTTGTTGAAAGAATATATTCCTATTTCATCTATGCAAACATCAAACCTGTTAGTTATACTGATGGGGTTGACGCTTATTATTACTGCACATTTTCTTTTGCGGGGACTGCGATCTGCCTGGTTACTTGCGCTGACAATTTCTATCATATCCTGTATTGGTCATCTTGTAAAAGCGTTGGACTATGAAGAATCATTGGCAGCATTGTTTGTTACTATAGTTTTATTACTCACATCAAAGCAGTATAGAATTAAAAGCAATCCTCATCTTGTAAATATTGGAGTGATTACAGGTGTATCTACTTTCTTAGTAGTGCTTATTTTTGGCAGCATTGGGTTTTATTATTTGAATGTGAAACATTTTGGAATCGATTTTACGTGGAAGCAATCAATTGGATATTCCATTCGCACATTCGGCTTGATTAATAATGCAGACCTTCATCCACTAACGCGTTTTGGTGAGGAATTTCTTTTATTTATAAAAGTGCTGGGAGTTACTTCATGGATATTTCTTTTTTACACCATCATTCGCCCAACCATTCATAAAACAAACAATTTTGAAGAGTCTCTTCAAACAGCCCAATACTTACTAAAGCAATATGGAGATTCTCCGCTCGATTATTTTAAGATAAGTCATGATAAGTTGCTGTACATGTCAGAAAATTATGAAGCATTTGTATCATACCGTGTTGCCAATGGCTTTGCAATTGTTTTAGAAGAACCTGTTTGTTCGGAAGGAAATAAAGCACTGGCGTTGGAGGAATTTGAAGAGATGTGCAAAACAAAAGGACTTAAGCCTGTTTATTATCGCGTGGACGAAGATTCTTTGTATCATTTTAAAACCCTGAACCGAAAAAAATTATTGATTGGGCAGGAGGGAATCTTGGAAATAGATAAGTTCTCATTAGAGGGAAGAGAAAGAAAATCATTGAGAAACGCATTAAACAGTTTGAACAAAAAAGGATATAAGGTGCAGGTACACAAAGCACCTCAAACGGGTTTATTATTACAAGCTTTACAACAGGTGTCTGACGAGTGGTTACGAACATATGACATGGAGGAGACCGTTTTTTCACAGGGCATGTTTAACTGGAACGAAATTCGCTCACAGGATGTAATAACTATCAGCGATGCTGAGAAAAAAGTAGTTGCCTTTCTCAATATCATTCCTGATTATACGCCACACGAATGTACATATGATATGATACGGAAAACAAATGATGCACCAGGTGGCTGCATGGATGCATTAATTGTTGAATTAATCAAATATGCACAGGATAAAGGATACCATTATGCGAATTTTGGATTAGCGCCAATGTCGGGTATTGAAATGCCTGATAATACTGCAGAGCGCGTGGTGAAATTTGCCTATGAAAAAATAAAACGTTTCAGGAATTACCAGGGACTACGCGATTTTAAAGAGAAGTTTGTTACTAAATGGCTAAACAAATACCTTGTATATCAAAATGATTTTGATCTTATTCAATTGCCTGCTGCCTTAAATAAAGTTATGCAACCTGTAAACAAAATAAAACAGTATGCGAAATAGTTGGATCGTGATATTTTGTTTGATGACATTTTACGATACAAAAGCGCAGGCAAAAATCAATATTACTGATCTTCCGATAATGACCTATGCATCTGCAGATTCATCTAAACCAATCATTATTTATTATACAGGAGATGGTGGTTTCAATTCTTTTTCCACTGAATTTGCAAAACAATTCAATAGTAAAGGATATTTTGTTGTCTCATTCGATTGTCTCAAAAGCTTCTGGAAATCTAAAACACCTGAGCAATCCGCTTTAGACGCATCAAATCTTATCAGTTATTATCAAAGCGCATGGAAAAAAAAGCAACTAATTTTAATAGGATATTCTTTTGGTGCAGATATTATTCCATTCATATTTACGAGATTACCCAAAACCCAGGCAGATGATGTACAAAATATAATTTTATTATCACCCTCTAATCATACGGATTTTGAAGTACATATAACTGAAATGCTGGGAAAGAATAGAAAAGGAACAAATAATGTTCCTGCTGAATTAAACAAGATCAATCAAAAACCTGTGCTTATTGTATCAGGTGAAAAAGAAGAAGACAGCCTTAATTTTTCCGAATTGAAAACAACAAATTATCAAAAGATAACTATTCCGGGAGGACATCATTATGACAGAGATCCTGCTGAAGTGGTTAATTCAATTATTAAATATTTGCAGTAACTGTTCCGCTGAGTCCACCAATTATTTATTACCGAATCTTTATCAGCTCCCCGATCTCTTTAAACAAAAGCGTTTTAAATTCTAATAAAATTTTATTTTTCTTACTAATATTTCTCGATCGTATTTCATAAAAATTATCTTTTTCTCCATTCAGAATTTGTATACGAATAGAGTAAATATAATTCTTTGGCAATTAAAATTTTTGTTCCTATCTTTCGCGGATTAAAGGATATATACGTATTTGACGAGTATCTTGATACCTGGGATGAGCTTAACAACAAATGAAAATGAAGATAGCTGATTGAAAGTTACTTAACCTATCATTTACCAAAAAGCTTTTATTTCGTCACATAATAAAATCCAATGTCCAAAAAAGCACCGGATATAATTTATATCCTGTCATTCATTATCTGCGGCATTCTGATCGTCATAAGCATAGCTCGCGTTATAATAATCGGCTTGCAGCCAATTGCTATCATCACCACCGGCATTGCATTCTTTTTTGTGTTAGGATGGATTTTTCTGTTTATCTCAACAGACAAAAATTCCCATAAGCCAATCCCGCCTTCAAAAAAGGAAGCAACTGCAGCAAAAGAAAAACAAATTGTTTAAGATCTACCTGAACCGCATGATGATCAGTAAAAAAGAATTTTGAAGATTTAGTCCTTGCACATAAGCTAAGTGTTTCTTTGCTGATCTTTACTTTCTTTATTCCGGTAACACAGGTTGTCCACGTTCTTTTGTATATGATTCCGCCTTTGGAAAGATATCATGCATAATAGAATTGATATTGCGACCATAGAAAACATTTTGTTATCTACCTTGCATAATTTGTCAGTGTATTACAGGCTCGATTTTTATTCACGACGCCGCCTTGATATGTACTGTGTTATTCAAGAATTTAAACCTTTCTGTTTTATTTTTAACGCGAATCATTTCACTCTTAGTGTTTCTTTCAATCTTATATCTCTTGATGACGCACCGATCATAATTCTGAAATCACCGGGCTCAACAACCTGTTCCAAATCTTTATTCAACATGCTCAGCATGTCAGGAGTTATCATAAATACAACTTCTTTTGTTTCTCCCGTATTCAAATGCATTCGTTGAAAACCCTTTAATTCGATTACCGGTCTTGATACAGAAGACAACATATCCCGGATGTATAATTGCGCAACTTCATCACCCGGTTTGTTGCCGGTGTTTTTAATTGTGCATCTTACAATTGTTGAATCATTTTTAGCAATATCATTTTTATCGAGATGAATATTGCTGTATTCAAAGGTGGTGTAACTTAATCCATAACCAAAAGGGTACAAAGGCAAGCCACTTAAGTTGTAATAGTCATCGCCTCTGCCGGTAGTTTTGTGGTTGTACACTAACGGTAACTGTGCTTCATTTACAGGGAATGTAACAGGTAATCTTCCTGCGGGACTATAATCCCCAAACAATATATCAGCTACAGCGTGTCCGCCTTCTTCTCCCGGGTACCAAACGTCAACAATTCCTTTTACTTTATCAATCCAGTTATTCATCGTGATGGCACTGCCACCCACAAGAACTATAACAACCGGCTTGCCCGTTGCAGCAACTTCCTGTATCAATTCTTCCTGGCGACCAGGTAATGAAAGCATTGCCCTGTCCTGGAACTCACCTTCATGTATTCCTGCAACAACTATTACAATATCACTCTTATTTGCTGCAGCAACTGCTTCTTCTATTTTCTCCGAAGGAGTCCTCTTGGATGTTTTCCAATCGCCGGCAACATCAACATTCCAGATAAGTTTTAAATGTGCATTTCCCACGGGCTCAAAAAATTCTACTTTAATATCATAACTTTTATCTTTCTCAAAATAATATTCAGCCAGCAATGTGCTGTAGGTTTGTTTCTTCCAGTTATCAATAATGAGTTTATTATTAATGTATAACCTGAAACCGTCATTACCATCCAAACCAATTTTAAATGTTCCTGTTTTTGGCGAATGGATTTTTCCTGTCCATCTTGCTGAATAAAAGTCAACAGGAATTTTTCTATCAGGAGACGATAGCGTCCATAAAAAATTTATTTGCTTATCAACTCTTGTAACAAGAGGGGTTCCGCTTAAAGTAATATTGTTAAAATATTCTGCATCCAAACCTTCTTCATTCTTTGTCCCGCCCATCGCGGAATGCAGGTATGCAGAAGGAACAATCGTCCAGTCATTACTCAAAACAGTTGCACCTTGTGCGTACAATACTCTTATGTTATTACCTGCTCTTTCTTTTATGCCGTTCAAAATATTTACTTTTTTATTACCCGGTCCGCTGTATCCGCCAAGTCTTGCTGCTGTTGCATCTTCACCAATTATAGCAATGGTGTGAATATTTTTATTAAGTGGCAGAATATTGTTTGAATTTTTCAGCAGCACAATTGATTCACGTGCAGCTTCCCGCGCAAGAGTTTTGTATGAAGTGTCCTTAATTAATTGCTGTACCTGCTCTTCCCGCACATAGGGATCTTCAAATAAACCTAACTCAAACTTTGCTCTCAATACTCGGGATACCGCATCATTGATCCTGCTGGTATCAATTCTTCCATCAAGAAAAGAAGGGATAAAAAGTTTATAGTGGTTGTAATCTGTTTGAAAGATCACATCCAATCCACCATTCACGGCATTTGCACCTGCTTCTGCATAATTTTTTGCAGTGTGGTGGAGCACAATGTCACCACCTACTGCATTTGCATCTGATATAACAAAGCCATTGAAATGCCAGTCACCTTTTAATTTCTTTTGCAGCAGCCAGCTATTTGATGAACATGAAGTGCCATCAAGTGTGTTGTATGCACTCATTACAGAACGCATACCACCACGGGCAATGCACGCTTCAAATGGAGGAAAATGAATTTCATCAAGGAATCTTTCGTTGAAATGAATAGGGTAACTGTCCCTGCCCCCATCGCCAACGTTTGCAATAAGATGTTTTGGTGTAGTAATGATTCCCATCTTTTCAAATGCACTTACAAACGATACGGCCATTTCTGATGTAAGGAAAGGGTCTTCGCCATAAGTTTCTTCCACTCTTCCCCAACGCACATCGCCTGCAATATTGATAACTGGAGAAAGCGCCTGTCTTATGCCCCGCATTTTTGTTTCTGTTGCAATGGCAGTGGCTACGCGATGCATTAAGACCGTGTCCCATGTTGCAGCCAGTGCGATTGCCTGCGGAAACGATGTGGCGCCTTCACGCACGAGGCCATGTAATGCCTCATCAAATGCAATGATGGGAATACCCAGCCTTGTATGTTCGACAAAATATTTTTGTATCGAGTTTATCTTTTGTGCAAGTACCAATGCATTCTCTGTGGTGCTATATTTGAGCATTTGACCGGCAGCATCGCCCTTTGAACCAGCGCTGACCTGGAAACCAAAAATCCCATTCTTATATTGCAGCGAATCGGCGTTGTCCAAATCGCCCGGTATCATAAACATTTGCCAGAATTTTTCCTCAGGCGTCATGCGGCTGAGCAGGTCTTTCACACGCTCATCAATAGGAAGCGCGGGATTTTTGTAAGGAGGAATTGTTTGTGCATTGGAAAATATATAAGCAATCAGAAAAAGAAGAAAAAAATATTTTTTCATAGTGCGAAATTAATAACGTAGTAGTGATAATATTGCTCACTATAAATTATCAGCGGAAAATTTTATTTACATCAAACGAATAAATTTTTTAATCTGGAACAAAAGTATCACGAAAAATAAAAGCATGAACCGGAGAAAATTTTTACAATCGGGAAGCGCCATTGCGGTAGCATCTTTTTTACACAGCAAAAATTTATTTGCCGCTGCAAATGATTTCACAAGTAAAAGGCCGCCAACAGCAGAAAGAAAATTTACAAGCGAAGCGGTTGAAGCGTTGACCACAAAAATAAAGGCCGTAATTCCTGATAAACAGTTGGGATGGTTATTTGAAAATTGTTTTCCCAATACGCTTGATACCACAGTTGATTTTGAAATGATAAATGGTGAGCCCGACACTTATGTGATTACCGGTGATATAGATGCAATGTGGCTTCGCGACAGCAGTGCGCAAGTATGGCCATACCTGCCTTTGATAAAAGAAGATAAGAAATTGCAGCAGTTAATAAAAGGTGTGATCCGCAGGCAAACGAAATGTATTCTGCTCGATCCTTATGCAAACGCATTTTATAAAGACCCTAACAAGATAAGCGAATGGAAGAGTGATCTTACAGAAATGAAGCCAGGCATTCATGAACGTAAGTGGGAGATTGACAGTTTGTGTTACCCTGTAAGACTTGCCCGCAAATACTGGGAACTTACAGGTGATATATCTCCGTTTGATAAAGACTGGCAACAAGCGATGCTGCTTGTTTTGAAAACATTTACTGAGCAACAACGCAAGCACGGTCATGGTCCTTATACATTTCAACGAACTACAAGCTGGGCTACTGATGGAGTGCCTTTAAGCGGTTATGGTTATCCGGTAAAACCTGTTGGACTTATATGTTCTATGTTCAGACCAAGTGATGATGCAACTATTTTCCCGTTTTTAATTCCATCCAATTTTTTTGCAGCTCATTCTGTACATCAACTGTTTGAGATGCTGGATACGATGCGTCTCCGTTCGGATGCGTTTAAGCCTTATGAAAATTTGCATGGTGAATTAATTGATGCACTCAAACAATACGCTTATGTACAACATCAGCAGTATGGAAAAATTATCGCTTATGAAGTGAATGGGTTTGGGAGCTTCAACCTGATGGATGATGCAAATGTTCCCTCACTTTTATCATTACCTTATCTGGTTGGTCAGGATATTGCACAAAGCCAGGAATACATTAACACAAGAAAAATGTTATTAAGCGATGACAACCCATTCTTCTTCAAAGGCACAGCAGGTGAAGGCATAGGCGGTCCCCATACAGGCATGGATTATATATGGCCTATGAGCATTACGATGCGTGCATTAACGAGTAACAGCGATACAGAAATAAATCAGTGTTTAAAAATGTTGGTCGCTTCAAATGCAGGAACGGGTTTTATGCATGAATCGTTTTATAAGGATGACACCTCAAAATTTACACGTAAATGGTTTGCGTGGGCAAATACTTTGTTTGGTGAATTGATAGTGGAATTGTATCACGGGAGACCGGCATTGCTGAAATCATTTACAGGTGTTTGACACTTTTAAAGTTGTCTGACACCTGCTTATAATATTTAACCTTGATATCTTTATATGGCTGCATAAAGTATCGATCATTCAGAAAACATATCCACAGCAGGTGTATAAAAGTATCTGCCACTGATTACACAGAAACACAGGATAATACAGTTTGACTCGTAAAAATTATCTGAATAAAAAATTACACTATATCATGAAAAACACTTTTCCCGTTCTTTTGGTTTTATTGTTTGCAAAGGCAAACGCACAACATAATTTTTCTGACAGGTATGTTGTGCCATCAGATACTTTGGTGCAGCAAAAGCTTGCACGTTGGCAGGATATGAAATTTGGATTGTTTATGCATTGGGGAACCTACAGCCAGTGGGGCGTTGTGGAAAGCTGGAGCATTTGCCCCGAAGACGAAGGCTGGACACAACGAAAAGGGCCTTATGCTTCGAACTATTTTGGATACGTGAAAGCGTATGAAAATTTGCAAACAACATTTAACCCAATAAAATTTGATCCTGCAAAATGGGTTGCAGCTGCAAAAGATGCAGGGATGAAATATGTTGTGTTCACAACAAAACATCATGATGGATTTTGCATGTTTGACACAAAAGAAACAGATTATAAAATCACTTCGCCGAAAACTCCTTTTTCCAAAAATCCTAAAGCGAATGTTACAAAAGAAATTTTTGATGCATTTAGAAAAGACAGCTTTATGATCGGCGCCTATTTTTCAAAGCCGGACTGGCATTGTCCCTATTACTGGTGGCCCTATTTTCCTCCAAAAGACAGGAATGTAAATTATGACCCCAAAAAACATCCCGACAAATGGAATGAGTTTAAGAATTACACTTATAACCAGATAAAAGAGTTGATGATGGGCTATGGTAATGTAGATATTCTCTGGCTTGATGGTGGCTGGGTCCGTCCAAAATTAACGATCGATTCATCGGTTGACTGGCAAAGGGGAATTACTTACGACCAGGATATTGACATGGCAAGGATCGCTAAGATGGCGAGAAGTTATCAGCCGGGTTTGCTGGTTGTTGACAGAACGGTAAGTGGTGAATATGAAAATTATGTAACACCCGAACAAACCATTCTAAAGGAACCGCTGCTGCATCCCTGGGAAAGTTGTATTACCATGGGCAATTCATGGAGTTATGTTCCAAACGATATTTACAAACCAACGAATGAACTCATTCACCTGCTGCTGAAAATAATTTCAAGAGGAGGAAATTTTTTATTGAATATTGGTCCGTCATCTGAAGGCGATTGGAGTGACACTGCTTATGCACGGTTAAAAGAAATTGGCTCGTGGATGAAAGTGCATGGCCAGGCTGTGTATAACACCATTCCGCTTGCACCTTACGAAGTTCAAAGGACTCCTTCGGAGAATGGAGATATTGTTTACCTCCAATCAAAAGATAAGAAGACCATATATGTGTATGTGCTGAGTGATAAGAAGGATGATGTTATATTGCCTGCAAATATTTTATTGCATTCAATTACTTTAAACAAAGCGAGTAAAATAACATTACTTGATGCACTAAAAGAAAAAATCAAATGGAAAGCAACAAATGACGGAACAGAAATCGAAGTTCCTTCTAAATTACAAAACAAGGTTGCCGGCAGGTATGCTGTTGCGTTTAAAATAACGCTGTAAAGATGAGAAATAAAAGCGACAATCAAAGCTGAAGCAGCAATAAAAAAGGAATGATACAAAAGCTTTTCATTTTTAAAATTTTAGCAGTATAACGTTACCAATACTCGTCATAATATTACTGTAACCAGAGCCGGCCGTTTTGGGTTTTAAGAGCATAGAAACAGAAAATGCTTCTTATTTAAAAATATATGGTAAAGAATATCCAAGCTGAAGTGCTATGCAATTGCAAATGCAACCTGGTGAGACCCCTGTGTGGCACAAAAAAAGAAATAGTTGCTTTTGGGCTGATATTAATGAGAAATGCTTTTATGAGTACAACTGGCAAACGGCAACCGTTCAGAAGTGGCAAGTAGAACAAGAAATCAGTTTAATTGTTGAAAAAAAAGACAATAACCTTGTGCTTGGTTTGGAGAATGGAATTGCTTCATTCGACCTTGAATCAAACATTGTACACTGGCTGCTCGATATTGAAAAAGATATTCCCGAAAACCGGAGCAACGACGGAGGCTGTGATGTAAAAGGTCGTTTATGGATGGGAACAATGGCAAAAGATGCCACTCCGAATAAAGGTTCTTTATATTGTATTGAGAAAGATCTTTCAATAACAAGAAAATTAGACCGCCTTACTATTTCAAATGGTTTAACATGGTCGCTTGACAATAAACGAATGTATCTTATTGACAGCCCTACCCAAACAGTTCAATCTTTTTTATTCGATGCAGAAAAGGCTGAAATAAAATTTGAAAAAGTGGCGATCGAAATTGACAGGCAAATCGGCACGCCCGACGGAATGGTGGTTGATGAAGAAGGCATGCTATGGATTGCACTCTATCATGGCTTTGGTGTGTATCGCTGGAACCCGTTAACCGGTAAGCTTTTGGAGAAAGTAGGTGTTCCTGTTCCGCAGGTGAGTTGTTGCACGTTTGGCGGAGAAAATTTTGATCATCTCTTTATTACAACCACCCGTGAAAAAATGAGTGAAGCAGAAGTGAGAAAATATCCGGACAGCGGCAATCTTTTTGTAGCGAAGGTAAATGTACGAGGTTTACCAAAATTTAAATTTGGGTAACCCTATCAGGGATCACCTTTTTTCAAATTGCCATTTCCTGCAAAATCATTTAGCTTTTGAACTGAATGCACCGATGCAAAACCACACTGTATGGCAGCAGCAACCTGCATTGCCTCGAGTATCTGTTCATCTCTCCATCCATATTCCCTTGCATCATTACAATATGCTTCTATACAGTATGGCCTATAAATTGCCGAGGCAACCGCTAATGCAATTAATGCTTTTGTTTTGTGTGAAAGCTCTTTGTTCTTGAAAAGGTCATCATAATTTTCATTATAATCTGTAAGGAGAAAATCCGCAACCTCAGTATTGAGTTGCCCGTTTTGAAACAGTTCACAAAAACCGGGTAAAAAATTTTTTTCAAATTCTTTTTGGAATGTCTCCATATCGTTAATGGTTATTTTTTTCATAATACAAATTTTAGGTTCAATAATTGTGAACCATAAGATTAAGCCACAGGTTACTCCGGCTCCTGGCCTGGAGTCCAAACTTCTGCTGCAGATCACTTTTGATATTTGATTCTTTCTGCTGTCGCATCAGCCTTTAATACAGGTCATTACTAAATAGAACGATGATTGTTCGAACCCGTTTTATTTAGTAATAATCCCACTCCCAATGCAACCGCTCCGATACCCGCTGCCGTTAACCATTTATTTTTTTTTGCTATAAACAATGGACTATAATTCAGCGATTGTTCATCAAAAGGTCCTCTTGCTCCATGATCGCCGGGAATAGGTTTCCATAAATTATTTTTTCTGTCGGGCGATTCCGGTTCATCTGTCTGCTGGCCATCATACCCTTCTTCTGCTAAATAATTATCGAGGTAACCAGGCAAAAATTTATTTCCCCAAATTGCCTTATATGTAGAGAAGCCATAATAAATTTCTCTTTCATCATGCATTGCAGCATATAAGACCGCATTGGCAGCTGCTTCGGGTTCATAGACTGTTCCCATTGGTTTGGGTTTATTGGGAAGATAACTTTTCACAAAACCAAATTGTGTTGTGTTCATTGCAGGCATCTGTACCATGCATATCTGAATATTGCTTTTATCATGTTTTAATTCTGAACGTACCGATTCAAAGAAACCGTGTATGCCATGCTTTGCGCCGCAATAAGCTGATTGCAATGGAATTCCGCGGTATGCCAATGCCGAACCAATCAAAATTATTTTTCCTTTGTTACGCGGCAACATCCTCTTCAATGCTGCCATAGTTCCATACACTTGTCCCAGATAAGTTACATCCGTTACGCGTTTAAATTCTTCAGCATTCATTTTCTTCAAAGGGCCAAACACGCTTACCATCGCATTATTTATCCAAATATCGATCGGTCCCAAATTTTCTTCAATGATCCTGGCAGCATTTTCTACTTCTTCATAATTACCCACGTCGGTGGCTACAGCGCATGCTTTGGCACCTGTTGCTTCCACCTCTTTTCTCGCTTCCTCCAAACCATCCGTTCCTCTTGCAAGTAAGCCGATCTTTGCGCCCTGTCTTGCAAACAATCTAACTAAGGCACGTCCTAATCCTGCCGATGCACCGGTAATCACCACCACTTTTTCTTTTAGATCTTTTTTCATGTCTGATAAATTTTTAAAACTTAAAATATATCGCCGGGTTTTATTATTTATATCTCTTAAATCTTTATAGTATTTTTTGATACCGGCTTTTACCTGCCTGCCGTCAGGCAGGTTCTTTGTGGCGTCTCCCTTGCGTCGCACTCTTCATCTATACTGCATATGGCAACAAAGCAGTTCTAAACAGTCATGTTACTATAGATGAACCATAACCAAAAATGATGTCTCCTCTCCTCACGCAACAGATGATCACCAACATCACTACAGCCGGTGCAAAAAAGCGTT
>DATBFI010000232.1:0-11911 GCA_036558585.1 Chitinophagaceae bacterium | reverse complement strand
TCCATTATCGATCCTGAGGATCCTTCGAGTTGATCTATTAACCTGTAATTTCTTTTAAACTTTCCAGAGTCAATTAACGAGCCGATCTTTTTGCAAAGCTCTCGCCATGATTTCCACGCTTCGATGTCTTCAAACTTTTGTATAGTTGCCATTGTAAAAACTTTTAAACTTTAAACATAAAACTTTGAACAAAAAAATTTTTAGTCACCGGCTATCGTAGTAATATTCTCTCACTCATTCACTTCATCAACCGTTGCCAATGCGGGTGTAGTTTTAGCTGCTGCTTTTTTAGCTGCGATCATCATTTGTATTAAGCGGTTTCTTTCCGAGGCAAGATGTTGTCGCATTTCTATATCCTTTTCCAGATCAAAATAAATGATGCCATCAACAATTGTCTTATCTGCTTTCGCATAAATGCTCAAAGGATTATCCGTCCATAAAACAACATCAGCGTCTTTGCCAGCTTTTATGCTGCCTACCCGGTCTGCCACATGCAGCATGGTAGCCGGGTTAAGTGTACACATTTTTAAAGCCTCTGTTTCAGAAACATTTCCATACTTAACGGTTTTTGCAGATTCCTGGTTCAGGTGTCGCGCCTGTTCCGCATCATCACTGTTTATGGCAACGGTCAATCCCATCTTTTGCATGATCGCTGCGTTATAAGCAATTGCATCCTGCACTTCCATCTTGTATGCCCACCAGTCACTGAATGTAGAAGCAGCGGCCCCATGTGCTTTGAGTTTGTCTGCTATTTTGTAACCTTCAAGAATATGGGTGAACGTGTTTACTCTAAAGCCAAAACTATCTGCTACATGCATTAACATGTTTATCTCGCTTTGTACATAAGAATGACAGGTGATAAACCGCTTATGGTTTAAAATTTCAGTGAGCGTTTCCAGTTCTAAATCTTTGCGTTTACCGGGTCCAAGCTTTTCATAATCCTTTGCTCTTTGAAAAGCATCCATCAACACTTGCTCAACACCCATGCGTGTATCAGGATAACGGTTGCTGTTAGCAGTGGACGATCGCTTTACATTTTCGCCAAGCGCAAATTTTATAAAAGGGTCCGAGTTGGCAAACTTCATCTCCTCTGCATTGCGGCCCCATCGTAATTTTATCAGTTGTGTTTGCCCGCCTATTGTATTACAACTGCCATGAAGTATATGTGCACTCGTCACACCTCCTGCAAGCTGACGGTAAATATTTATGTCTTCAGGATTGATTACGTCGGCAATTCGCACTTCTGCTGTAACAGATTGCGAACATTCATTTACACCTCCGTTAACAGCAATATGCGAGTGTTCATCAATAATGCCCGCTGTTAAATGTTTCCCGGTGCCATCAATAATTTTGGCATTACCACCATTCAGATCTTTTCCAACAGCAGAGATTTTACCATTCTTAATTAACACATCAGTGTTTTGTATTGTACCCTCTTTTTCATTTGTCCAAACAGTTGCATTTTTTATCAGCAGGTCTTCCTGTTTAGGTGCCATCGTCCAGCCATAACCGTTGAATGGATACATTACAGTATCATTAGCTATATTTTTCTTTTGAGGCTTTGCTGTATCTGGTTTTTCTGCATAAGCAGACATGTATTGCATGTTCCAGCTTAACATATCGCCATCAGTACTATAACCATTACCCATCCATACTTTATCACTTATTAAACCAGTGAGACTATTTATCCTGTTGCTATCCGCTTTAATGCTCCAGGTAATTTTTACCATCTTATCATTTACAGAAAGATTTAGGTTAGTTTGGGTAGTATCACCTGCAGGCTGCAAGGTTGCGGTAAGTTTCGCAGGTGTTCCTTGTATTACTACATTGTATTCTTTGCTTTGCGTGTTTTGTTTTATTGTGAGCTTATAATTGCCCCGATAATCATTCCAGCCATTTTCATTGATAATATACTTTTTGCCCTGCACCCAGTTTTGAAAAAAGATCGTTTTGTCATCAAACAATGGGCCGCTTGCGATAATGAAATTTGCAATTTTTCCTGCGTCAAGACTGCCCACTTTTTCATATACACCAATCATTGTAGCTGGTATTTTGGTCAATGCCTCAAGAGCTTTTGCGGAGTCTAATCCATTCTCAAGTGATTTCCGCAGGTTAGCAAGAAAATCATCCATACTTTTCAGACCAGATGTTGTTAACGCGAAATTGATCCCTGCTTTTTCAAACATGCCGGGTTCTAAAGGCGCCATTTCCCAGTGCTTCAGTGTACCAAGTGAAACAAGTCGTGCATCATTAACATCTTCCATATCCAGTGCCGCAGGAAAATTAAGGGGAATAATAAAAGATGCTTTACAGGATTTGATATCATCTATTCTCTGGTATTCATTACCACCACCTTTTATAATATACTGCACACCAAATTCGTTTGCAATTTTTGCAGCCCGCAGATCATTCCATTTATCATTTGCTTCAAATATTTGTGGCAACGCCTGGTTATCATTCCATGCCTGCAGACTTAAATTGGTGCCCTCAGTTGCAGGACGATCTTTATACCATTTTGCATCAAGATATGTTTGACGCAACAAAGCAATTGCACCCATTAAAGAAGTTGGATAATCCTGTGTTGATATCCCTTTATTGAACGAGTAAAAAGCAGCGACTTTATCTTTTATCATTTCTATATTTTCTTTTTCAGTGCCAAGTGTAACCAAACTGCCTGTGCCTCTTGCTATGCCATCCTGCTGATGTATCAGCACTGTGCCAAAACCTATATTTCGCAGTTCTTTTGATTTATCGCTATTTACTGTAAATAATTTTGATGCATCTGTTTCAGGCTTCAAAGCCTGGTTCCAGCCATAAGCGCCTTTGGTGTTGCTGATGTTTTGGTAGCTTGCGTCGTTACTATTAGCCGGAGAGCTTCGCAGTGCGGGCATGCCATAATCGCTAAAAAGATCAATAAAGGAAGGATAAATATACTTGCCCCTGCAGTCAATTACAGCCGCATCTTTTGGAGCAGGTATGCTGGTACCTACGCTAACAATCTTTCCCTGTTTAATAACGAGTGTTGCATTTTGCAAAATGGTGTGAGGATCTTTTACAATAGTAGCGTTGGTAAAAGCAAAATAGTCACTCCGAATATCCTCAACACCATTTACCGGGAAGGTTTCCTGCGCTTTTACAACAATACATACGAAACAGCACAGCGATAGTAATTTCAAATGTTTCATAGAAAATAAATTAGCAATTGAGAAGTGGTTGAAAGCGATAAATCCAAGTGTCTTTAGGTTTATGCTTTATGATCAAAAGTACAGAAGCAGCTAAAAATCATACCAGTTATTTTTGTTATCGTCTTATAGTATGCTTCTTAATTATCTTTACTCCGTAAGGGTAACATAATTTTTCGTTTTCATAAATCAATTGAACGATCATGGATGAGCCGGGCATATCTTATATTGTCAACGAATTTGCTGAGGACCGTGACAGTTACTTCCGGGCCATTGCACCGCCCATTATTCAAACAAGCAATTTTGCTTTTAAAACGGTAGATGATCTGCGCAAATCTTTTAAGGATGAATACTCTACGTGGCTATACAGCAGGGGTTTAAATCCAACTGTAGAAATTCTTCGAAAAAAATTGGCTGCACTCGATGGCGCTGAGGATTGTCTTGTATTTAATAGCGGCGCTGCTGCTATTTTTGCGTCGGTACTGGCAAATGTAAAAAGTGGTGATCATATTGTAAGTGTGCGGCATCCGTATACATGGGCAAAGAAAATGTTTGAGGAGATATTGCCGCGCTTTAATGTAAGCACAACATTTATCGATGGAACAATAATCGGGAATTTTATAAAAGCAACAAAAGAAAATACAACTGTTTACTATCTTGAAACGCCAAATAGCTGGACATATGAATTGCAGGATTTAAAAGCTGTTGCAGCCTTAGCAAAGCAGCATGATATTATTACCATTTGTGATAATAGTTATTGTACTCCTTTGTATCAAAAGCCGGTTGAATATGGAATAGACCTGGTGCTGCAATCCGCCACCAAATATATCGGCGGGCATAGCGATACAGTGGCAGGGGTACTAAGCGGTAGCCGCAACATGATTGAAAAAATTTTTAACAGTGAGTACATGAATATCGGAAGCGGTATCCCGCCATTCAATGCATGGTTACTGATAAGAGGACTAAGAACATTACCTGCACGGTTAGAGAGAATTACTAATACCACTAATAAAATAATTGCTTATTTAAAAGGACAGTCACCTGTTGAAAAAATTATTTTTCCCTTCGATGAAAGCTTTCCCCAATATGAATTGGCAAAGCAGCAAATGAAAGGCGCGTGTGGTTTACTTACATTTATTATGAAAGCAAAAAAGATCGATACGATTGAAAGATTTTGCGAATCGCTGCGACATATATTAATGGCGGTAAGCTGGGGCGGCCATGAATCATTAATTATTCCGCGGTGTGCGGGTATGCAGAAAGAAAAATTTAATATTGCTTTTGAAGAGCATCGCATGCTTCGTTTATATGTAGGACTGGAGGATGCAGATTATATTATTAGTGATCTTCAGCAGGCTTTTGATTCGGTTTTAAGTGAAATAAATTGAACCGTGCTATATGAAAAAGAAAAAGCATTGATCATAAAAATTGTATAGTATAAGAGAGCCGCAATACACCGTGAGTAACGAAATTTGCATGGCTTATAAAAATGGATCATCAGCCTGTTAACATGACAGCACTCCGTTTATCTAAAATTTAGCAATACCAAAATATGCTTTCAATTACTTTTGTTTTATGGTAAAAAGATTTTGGGGGATATTAATTCTGTTAATACCCTCGTTTATGTACGCACAGGAGAAATGGGATTTGAGGCGCTGCATTGAATATGCAATGAAAAATAATATTTCTGTAAAGCAGGCCGATGTGCAGGCCCGCATTGCGGCATTGCAATTAAAGCAGGCAAAACTAACAAAGTGGCCCACTGCAAGTTTTAGCGGAAATGTGGGCTGGCAATTTGGCCGCTCAATAGATCCTACCACCAACCTTTACACAACAAACAATTTTTTCTTTAACCAATTTCAATTACAGGGTGGTGCGCAGCTCTATAACTGGGGACGATTAAAAAATACACAGGCTGCTGCTGATCTTAATGCACAGGCTGCACAGGCTGATGTTGAAAAAGCAGCCAATGATGTGGCGCTGAATGTTGCTTCTTATTATTTACAGGTATTAGCCGCTAACGAACAGATAGAGATAAGCAGGGTACAGGTTGCACAAACAAAAGCGCAATATGATATCACTAAGAAAAAGGTTGATGTTGGCTCCTTACCTGAATTAAATCTTGCAGAACTGGAATCACAACTGGCAACCGATAGCAGTAATCTTATTGCTGCCCAGACCACATTTGATCAAAACGTTTTATTGCTTAAGGCCCTTTTAAATATAGATATGGCAGCGCCTTTTGAAGTGGATACGCCACCTGTAGAAAGCATTCCACTTGAACCATTGTCAGAATTACAGCCCGATTATGTTTATAAACTTGCATTGGAAAGCTGGCCTGAACAAAAAGCGTACGGGCTGCGTATTAAGGGCGCACTCAAAAATATCAAGGCTAATAAAGCCACTATGTATCCTTCTGTCACCGGTTTTTATGGATTGGGAACAACTTATAATAACCTTTCCCAGGTGCCGGTGGGTACCGCCTCTGTAATTAACCCTGACCCGATAGGTACTGTTAGCATTGATGGAACTGAATATAATGTCTATAACAAAAACCCTTACACAATTCCTGTCTTTGGTAAACAGAAATATTTCGACCAGATAAATAACAACTTTAATCAAAACCTCGGCGTTGGTATTACAGTGCCTATTTTCAATGGTGGTAATTATCGCACTTCCTACGAACGCTCTAAGCTCGATCTTGAAACCACCAAATTACAGCAGGCACAGGCAACGCAAACGCTGCAATCAAATATTTACACCGCCTACAGCAATTCAATAGCAGCAATGGAAAAATACAATGCAAGCACTAAAGCAGTGGCATCTGCACAAAAGGCTTATGACTTTGCATTGAAACGTTATGATGTTGGCTTATTGTCTACAATTGACCTGTTAACGAATCAAAATAATTTGCTTAGTGCAAAATTACAGGCACTGGCAAATCATTACGACTATGTTTTTAAAATGAAGGTCCTTGAATTTTACAAAGGACAAGGTGTAAAATTCTGATCTTTCAAAACCTTGAAAAGTAGTATATGAGCAAAAAATTAAAATGGATAATTATTATACTGGTTGTACTTGTTATTGGCCTGATAGCCTTAAGCAAGGCAGGTGTATTTGGCAGTAAGGAAGGAACAAAAGTAACTGCCGAAAAAGCAGCTGTGCACAACATTACAGAAATAGTTACAGCAAGTGGAAAAGTTTTTCCGGAAATAGAGGTAAAGGTAAGTCCTGATATTTCGGGTGAAATAGTTGAATTAGCGGTAGAAGAGGGGGATACCGTAAAAAGAGGCCAGGTGCTCGCCAGGATCTATGCAGATATTTACGCTTCTCAAAGAGACGTAGCTGCAGCGGACGTTACGCGTACCGAAGCTCTTGTATCCAATGCAACTGCTCAATTAGATGCCTTAAAAGCAACGCTCGACCAGGCAGAGGCTACATACACCAGGCAAAAAACACTGCTTGGCCAGAAAGTTATTTCACAATCAGAATTTGAACAGGCACAGGAGGCTTATCTTTCTGCCAAAGCAAATTACAATGCAGCGTTGCAAAATATAAGTGCAAATCGCGCAGCGGTACAAAGTTCCATAGCAAACTTAAACAGGGCGAGTAAAGACGTAAGCCGCACTACGATAGTAGCTCCAATGGATGGTGTGATTAGCTTGCTGGCTGTAAAAAAGGGTGAACGCGTAGTAGGTACTGCACAAATGGCCGGCACTGAAATGATGCGCATTGCAGATCTAAACAGTATTGAAGCGCAGGTAGATGTTGGAGAAAATGATATCCCAAAAGTAAAACTTGGTGATACAGCGCTTGTAGAAGTAGATGCTTTTAACAATCGCAAATTTAAAGGCATAGTTTACAAAATTGCAAATCCTGTAATATCAACGAGTACACAAACATCCTCTGTTTCTAACTCAACACAGGTTACCAATTACCAGGTACATATACGTTTGTTGCCTGATAGTTATAAAGATCTTGTTGTAAAAGGGCAGCCCTTTCCTTTCAGGCCGAATATGAGCGCCAGTGCCGATATACAAACACGTACACATACCAATGTATTATCGGTTCCACTCAATGCCGTAACAACAAGAGATAAAAAAAGCGGCGCAGCTACAGGCGGCACTGACAATAAGAATAACAACAATGGCCAGAATGGTCAATCCGCTGTATCGAATGATGAGGATATTGAAGAGGTTGTGTTTATTGTAAAAGATGGTGTTGTGCGGAAAAAACCTGTAAAAACCGACATACAGGACATTAATAATATTGAAATAAAAGAAGGAATTAAAGCGGGCGATGAAGTAGTAACAGGTCCTTTCGATGTTGTGAGCAAGCAATTAACTGACAGCATGAAGGTGCAGGTAGTGCCGAAAGATCAATTGATACAAAGTTTTAAGAAGTGATCCCTTCTTTAATACAATGACTAAGTAACGTTTGCTTCAACTATTTTAGCAGCATAACCTTACCAGGAGAAAATATCTTCACAGCCGATATACTCTTTACTTTATCATTTCTCCGGTTCAATTATTGTTACATTGCATTTTACTTGTAAACAGTGCTATGAATAGTAAAACAATATTACTACGGGATGATTCTTCCAGATACAATAATCAGAATTGGACGGCGAAGAATTTATCACTCGGTATTTTTAAAGGGCATTGGTCTGGGTTAACTTTTTTATCCCTTCTTTTTTGTATTACAATATTCATGTTCTCGTGCGGACAAAATAACAATGAATCAAAAAATAAAAAATTGCCTTCTACAGATTCAACGGTTTTTTATCCCGTACAAGAATATTTTCTTTCTCAAATAAAAAGTGTAGACAGTTCAATGCGGCCTATACGCATGGTTACAACAATAGATGGACGAAAAGATTCTGCTGTCATCAGTATTGAACAGTTTAATAAAACAGCACAACCATTTTTAGAAAACAATATCGCAGACCCTTTGGTAAAAAAATATTACCGGCAATCTTTATTTCAGGACATGACAACAGGCAGCTATACATTTGACTATACGAGTGTAAATTCATCTTTACCCGTTCAGAATCTTAATGTATTACTTGATACAGCAACACAAACGGTAAAAAGAATTTTTGTGTCAAAAATTAAAATAAAGGAAGATAGCACGATCACTGAAAAATTAAGCTGGAAAAATAATAACAGCTTCCTCATAAACCGCACTATCCAATTACCCAAGAAAAGGGAGATTACGGAGCAGATATTTGTAGTATGGCAGGGTAACAATTAATTTTATTTTACTATAGTAATTTTGCTGCTGAGTTATGACAGCAAACGAATTTCAGCAAATAGCGCATACTGTTCCTCACGAGCCGGGCATTTATAAATACTTTGATGCAGAAAATGAACTGCTGTATGTAGGTAAAGCAAAAGATCTGCGAAAACGCATTAGTTCATATTTTCTAAAAACTTTCACCGGCTATAAAACCCACGAACTTGTATCGCGCATTAACAGGATAGAGTTTACAATAGTTAATTCAGAACAGGATGCTTTTTTATTGGAAAATTCGCTTATCAAACAATTCCAGCCACGGTTCAATATTAATCTGAAAGATGATAAAAGTTATCCTTACATCATAATAAAGAAAGAGTCCTTCCCGCGGATATTTTTAACCCGGAGAAAAATAAAGGACGGATCGGAATACCTGGGACCTTTTACCTCTGCGGGCAAAGTACGTGAGCTGATTAGTTTCATTCGCCAGTTTATCCCATTACGCACCTGTAAATTGCCACTCACAGAACAAAATATTAAAAAAAATAAATTTAAAGTATGCCTGGAATACCACCTCGGAAATTGCAAAGGGCCTTGTGAAGGACTGCAAACGCAGCAAGATTATGCAGAAGGGCTTATGCAGGTAAGACAAATGCTGAAAGGTAATCTTTCACCCATCATTCAGTATTATAAAAAACAAATGACGGAGCTGTCTGCCAACCTGCAATTCGAAAAAGCAGCACAGGTAAAGAAAAAATTAGAATATCTCGAAAATTACCAGGCCAGGTCTGTAATCGTTAGCAAACAACTTAATAACCTTGATGTATTTTCCATTCTAAAAGATGGCGATATTGCGTATGTAAATTACCTGATGGTGCAAAATGGTACCATTGTTCAAACACATACAATTGAACTGCAGCCCAAACTGGATGAAGCTGATGAAGAAGTTTTATCATTTGCTGTATTAAACCTGAGAGAGACGTTTAATAGTCTTGCAAATGAAATTATCGTTCCTTTTTCAATTGAATACCCTGAAGAAAATATTGTCGTTACAGTTCCGAAAGGAGGAGAAAAGAAAAAGCTGTTAGAGCTTTCTCAAAAAAATGTGGATTATTTTCAGGCAGAAATAAAAAAGAAAAAAACACTACAGCTGGAGGGCAAAACGGACATGCAAAAGAAACAGGTGCTGTATCATTTGCAAAATGATTTGCAACTTCCTGAATTGCCCATGCAAATTGAATGTTTTGATAATTCAAATTTCCAGGGAAGCTTTCCCGTTTCTGCAATGGTCTCTTTTAAAGACGGTGTTCCAAGTAAAAAAGATTACAGGCATTTTAATGTGAGAACGGTAGATGGCATTAATGACTTTGCAACTATGAAAGAAGTAGTTTACAGAAGATACAAACGGCTTGTTGATGAGGAGTGCCCTTTACCGCAACTCGTAATTATCGATGGAGGCAAAGGACAATTGAGCGCGGCAATTGAAAGCATACAAACACTAGGACTGCAAGGAAAAATAACAGTGGTAGGGCTTGCAAAAAATGAAGAGGAAATATTTTTTTCCGGGGATGCAGAATCTATCAAACTGCCCATGAACAGCGATAGTTTAAAACTTATTCGGTATATACGCGACGAAGTGCACCGTTTCGGAATTACCTTTCATCGTAATAAAAGATCAAAGGGAACTTTTAAGAATGAGCTTGAAGATATAAAAGGCATTGGTGAAAACACTGCAACCCAGTTGCTGCAAATATTCAGGTCAGTAAAAAACATCAGTGAAGCAAGTGAAGAAGAATTGGCAAGGGTCACCGGGAAATCAAAAGCAAAACTGGTATATGAACATTTCAGAAAATAAAAAGGGGCCCGGATGAAAATCCAACCCCGTTTTAAAATCCAATATCCTATGAAAAACCAAAGCAAATTTAAGGCTTAATTAATCTCATACAAGTTTTTTTTAAAAATTCTTAAACTTTATTGTTAACAGTTACCTGCTTTTGCTGATTTTAACTTTTCTTATTTTATCTACGCCGCAAAATCTCAATTCTGTATTCCTTTTTCAGGAATTAAAATTTAAACAGATGAAAATTCTATCTACGCCTTACATTTGCGGAATTTATCTATACCATGCCTAAAGACAATTCCATTAAAACTGTTCTTATTATTGGCTCAGGCCCGATCATTATTGGCCAGGCTTGTGAATTTGATTATTCCGGCACCCAGGCAACCCGCAGTATCCGGGAAGAGGGTATCAATGTGATACTCATTAATAGTAACCCTGCTACAATTATGACTGATCCAATGATGGCTGATAAAGTTTACCTGCTGCCATTGACAGTTGAAAGCATTGAGAAAATTCTGGAGGAAAATGAAATAGATGCGGTATTGCCCACTATGGGCGGTCAAACTGCACTAAACCTTTGCAAAGAAGCAGATGAATTGGGCATTTGGCAGAAATATAACGTAAGGCTGATTGGTGTAGACATAGCAGCAATTGATACTGCAGAAGACCGAGAGCAATTCAGACAGCTAATGAACAGGATTGGTGTGAAAGTAGCACCAAGCAGAGTCGCAAACAGCTTTTTGGAAGGAAAGGAATTTGCGCAGGAAATTGGTTTTCCACTCGTGATCCGGCCATCATTTACATTAGGGGGCACGGGAGGCAGTTTTGTACATTCCAAAAACGAACTTGATGAAGCTTTGCAAAGAGGACTGCAGGCCTCGCCTATACACGAAGTACTTGTGGAAAAAGCTGTATTAGGATGGAAGGAGTTTGAACTGGAATTACTGCGCGATAAAAATGATAATGTTGTGATCATTTGCACCGTAGAAAACTTGGACCCAATGGGCATTCATACCGGAGACTCCATAACAGTTGCTCCCGCTATGACGTTAAGTGATACTGCTTTCCAGGATATGCGTAATAAGGCAATGCTCATGATGCGTTCCCTGGGTAATTTTGCGGGTGGCTGTAATGTACAATTTGCATTAAACCCTGAAACAGAAGAATTAATCGCAGTAGAAATAAATCCGCGCGTAAGCCGGTCTTCTGCACTCGCTTCCAAGGCAACCGGTTATCCCATTGCAAAGATTGCCGCAAAACTTGCTATTGGCTATACACTGGATGAATTAAAAAATCAAATCACTAAAACAACATCGGCTTATTTTGAACCGGCACTTGATTATGTGATCGTAAAAATACCTCGCTGGAATTTTGATAAATTTAAAGGAGCTAACGATACATTGGGTTTACAAATGAAGAGCGTGGGAGAAGTAATGGCTATAGGAAGAAGTTTCACCGAAGCTATTCAGAAGGCTTGCCAAAGCCTGGAGAATGAGGCGGTGGGCTTAGGTTATTATGGTAAAAGTTTAATGAAGAGCGAAGAACTGATAGAATATATAAAGACGCCTAAGTGGGATCGCATCTTTCGTATCAAGGATGCATTAATGCAAGGAGTCACTGTGAAAACAATTGTGCAGGAAACTGGTATTGATCG